>JAYUQJ010000079.1:0-5074 GCA_043756825.1 Betaproteobacteria bacterium
CGCAAACTCCAGGTACAGCGCGGTTACGGCATCCGCTGTCGTGCTCTTCTCTATCAGCTTGGCCGCCAGATGCGGCCGTGCCAGAATCTCGCGCAATTCTGCGGCCAGCACTGGTGATGTAAAAAGTTGAACCTCGCCCTCTACCGCCAGTCGCAGCAAACGATAAGGCGTGCCGCCCCACAATAACGCTGACAACACGACATTGGTATCGAGAACCAGCCGCATCAGTTCGCCGCATTGCGTGCGCGTCGTTCGGCGCGAACGGCTTTGACCTCGGCCATGATTTCTTCATCGCTCATGGGCGGGATATTGGCGTCATGCAACTGCTGTGCGATATCCAGCAGCTTACGACCCGCCTCGCGGCGGATGGCCTCTTCCAGCAACTTCTGAATGGATGTGTCAGTCAACAACCCTGCGCTTTGTGCGCGCTGCGCCAGCTCATCCGGCAAGTTCACCCTGTTTGACGACCTGGTTCATCAGCTTCTGGTAGCGCGTCTCCCGGTCCTTGAAGACATCGTTGTTGCGGAAGTTGTGCGATTCGTCGATGACGACGAGGTCGTAGTTGCCCCAGTTCACGCGGTTGAGCGCGGTGCCGAAAGACTCACCGCTGGTGCGGCTCAGATCGGTGTGGCACAGCACGTCATAGCTGAAGCGGTCCTTCGCGAAGAGGTTGGTCTTGAGGTTGTGGTTGAAGGTGAGCCAGTTGTCGGCCAGCTTCTTGGGGCACAGCACCAGCACCGACTTGTTGCGCAGCTCGTAGTACTTGACTACGGCCAGCGCGGTGAAGGTCTTGCCCAGGCCCACGCTGTCAGCCAGGATGCAGCCGCTGTAGGTTTCAAGCTTGTTGATGATGCCGGTGGCGGCATCACGCTGAAAGTTGAAGAGCTTCTTCCAGATCAGCGTGTCCTGGTAGCCGGTTCGGTCGTTGGGCAGCACGTCTTCATTCACGTCGCCCAGGAACTCGATGAAGATGTTGTAGAGCATCAGGAAGTAGATGCTCTCGGGCGAGTTTTCCTTGTAGACCGTGGCGATGTGGTCAACGATGGCGGCGGTGACATCTTCCACCTTCTCTGCGTCGCTCCAGATCTGGTCGAAGAGCTGGAGATAGGTCGCCGTGAAAGGCGGCTCGTCCATCTTGTTGACGAGATTCGAGACGGCATTGCCAGGCTGGTAGCCAAGGTCGACCGCAGTGAAGCCATGCAGGGGCATGTAGACGGTTCGGGTGTCTCCGGCCTTGTCTGGCTCCACGCACGATTCAACACAAGCAAAGGGCTGCATGGGCGCCTGTGTGCGGTTGGACATGAAGCGCGCCTTGCGGCGCAGCCAGTCGGCGCACTCACGCGCAATCGCGCGCTGGGTCAGCTTGTTGCGGAGATGGATCTCGAACTCGCTGCCGTACAGGCTGCGCTCGCGGTGGAGCTTGGGAATGTGGAATTCCTTGCGCTCCTTGCGGATCTTGTCCGTCACCTCCTCGGCCATGAAGGTGGGCGACGTGAAGATGAAGTGGAGTTCGCTGGCCTGCTCCAGTTCCGCTTTCAGCGCCTCGAATGCATACATCGAGAAGCATGAGGCGGCGACCTTCAGGCGGGCGCCGGGCTTCAAGGCCTGCTTGAGGTCATCCCCCAGCAGGCGGTTGATGTTGTCAATGAGTTCCATCACTGGCTACCCGAGAATCTGTGCCACCAGGCGCATCGGCAAAAACAACCGACAGGGCTGGGTCTGCAGCGTGACAAAGCCGTAGTGCCGATAGAAGGCTGCGGCGGCTTCGTCCTTGGCGTCGACCACCACTGCCATCGCTGCAATCTGGTCGGCATGGGCCAGACTGCGGCGCAGGGCATCCAGCAACAGATGTTCCCCGAGCCCCTGACCCTTGGTCGATTGATCGACGGCCAACCTGCCCAGCAGGGTGACGGGAAGTTGCGGATAGCGCGGCAGCTTGCGAGCCAGTTCTTCCGGCAGCTCAGCAAGGGTCAGCACCGAGGCCGACAGCGTGTAGTAGCCGAGTACGCTTGTGCCGGGTGGGCTGACCGCGACGAAGGGTGCGGCCACGCGCTTGTCCGCGTCTTGCCGAGCCTGCTGCTGGAGATAGCGGTCGAGTGCGTCCGAGCCGCAGTGAAAGGCCGCTCGCTCGTGCTGCCGGCCCAGCGGCTCGACAGTGATGCTGGTCAAGGCCACCGGCTATGTGCCGGTGCGTTGGCCGGTTCTTTGGCGATAGGCCTTGGCCGCGCGTTTGAGGCGCGCGTTCGGCTCCGGCGGGTTCAGCAAGGCTTTCACGAAGGCCAACTGCTCCTCGCGCGACAGGCGGATCGACTCGTGCTCGGCAAGCACCCGGCGCGCAGCATCCTGTGCGCTGGCAACGACGAATTCACTGAGCGTACGGCCGGAGAGCGCCGCCGCTTGCTGGAGCAGGTTCTTTTGCGCTGCGGACACGCGGGCTTCAAGCCGCGCGTCGCGGGTGGTGTCAGGGGTGTCTTGACGGGCCATGGTTGTCTCCCTGCGGGGAAATGTACGGCATATGTCCGTACGGGACATATGATAGCAAAGCCAGCACGAGCGTGAATGCGCTAAAGCGCCAGCACGCGTTGGCGCCAGTTGCATTGGGGCGTCGCTCGATGTCCACAGGGCAGTCGCTCCAAAAGGCCTGCAGAATCAGGCCCTGGGCGGCTTGGGCAGCCGGCCCATCAGGAAGAACTCGTCGTTGGGCCGCATGCCGGTGAGGTTGGCCATGCGGTTGGACAGGCCGAAGAAAGCGGTGATGGCGCCGATGTCCCAGATGTCTTCGTCGTCGAAGCCGTGGCCGCGCAGCGCGGCAAAGTCGGCCTCCTCGACCTCGGCCGATTTCAGGCAGACCTTCATCGCGAAATCCAGCATCGCGCGCTGGCGCGACGTGATGTCGGCCTTGCGGTGGTTGGTGGCCAGCTGGTCGGCGATCAGCGGCTTCTTCTCGTAGATGCGCAGGATGGCGCCATGCGCCACCACGCAGTACAGGCACTGGTTGGCGGCCGAGGTGGCCACGATGATCATCTCGCGCTCGCCCTTGGTGAGGCTGCCGGTGTCCTTCTGCAGCAGGGCGTCGTGGTAGGCCATGAAGGCGCGCCATTCGGCCGGCCGGTGTGCCAGCGCCAGGAACACATTGGGCACGAAGCCGGCCTTCTCCTGCACCGCCAGGATGCGCTCGCGCAGGTCGTCGGGCAGGTCTTGCAGCTCAGGGATGGGATAGCGGCTGATCGGGGGCATGGCGGTTCTCGCGGTGGGTCGGGCAGGGCGGGCCGTCAGCATAAGGCCAGGCCCCGGGCACCGGCCTGGCCCTGGGCTCAACTTCGGAACTGCATCGCATGCAGCCGCGCATACAGCCCGCCTGCGGCCAGCAGTGCGGCGTGGTCGCCTTGCTCGACCACCCGGCCGTTGTCCATCACCGCGATGCGGTCGGCATGCTCGATGGTGGACAGGCGGTGGGCGATGATCAAGGTGGTGCGGCCGCGCATCAGGGTGTCGAGCGCGGCCTGCACCGCTCGCTCGGACTCGCTGTCCAGTGCCGACGTGGCCTCGTCCAGGATCAGGATGGGCGCGTCTTTGTACAGTGCCCGGGCGATGGCCAGCCGCTGGCGCTGGCCGCCCGACAGCTCACCGCCGTTGTGGCCGATCACCGTGTGCACGCCCTGCGTCAGGCCGTCGACAAAATCCAGCAGGTGGGCACCGGCCAGCGCGGCGCGGATGCGGGCCGGGTCGGGCGCGGCACCGCCCTCGACACCCAGCGCCACGTTGGCGGCGATGCTGTCGTTGAACATCACCACATCCTGGCTGACCAGCGCAAACTGCCGGCGCAGTGCGTCAATCGACCAGTCGGCCAGCGCCACGCCGTCCAGCGTGATCTGCCCGCTGCTGGGCAGCACAAAGCGCGGCAGCAGGTTGATCAATGACGATTTGCCGGCGCCCGATGGGCCCACCAGCGCCACCGTCTGGCCAGCGGGGATGTCCAGGCTCAGGCCATTCAGCGCCGGGGCCTGGTCCTCGCGGTAGCGCAGCACCACGTCGCTGAGTACCAGATGGCCCTCGGCTCGGCCCTCCCGGCCCTCTCGGCCCTCCATGCCTGCACCACGCGCCGGCCGGTGGCTGCCACCTTGCTCGGGCGGGCTGTCGTCCAGCAGCGCCAGCCCGCGCTCGATGGCCGCCAGGCCGCGGGTGATCGGCGCCATCACGTCCGACAAGTGCTTGACCGGCGCCACCAGCATCAGCATCGCGGTGATGAAAGCGACAAACCCGCCCACCGTGGTCCCCGTGCTGCTGCTCTGCCACAGCGCGGCCACGATCACGGCTGAGAGCGCCAGCGAGGTAAACAGTTGGGTCACCGGCGTCATCGCGCCGCTGGCGGCGACGATCTTCAACAGCACCCGGCGCAGGGTGAGCGCATGGTGGTCAAAGCGCTGGGCTTGGCCGGCGGCCGCGCCGTGCAGCCGCACGATGCGCCAGGCCAGCACGTTTTCTTCCACCACGTAGGCCAGTGAATCGGTCGCCTGCTGGCCCTCGCGGGTCAACCGGTGCAGGCGTTTACCCACCGCGCGCATCAGCAGCGCCACTGCCGGGAACAGCACGCCGACAAACAGCGTGAGCCGCCAATTCAGCCAGAACAGGTAGGACAGCAGCGCCAACAGCGTGAGCGAATCCTTCACCAGCGTGAGCACCGAGTTGACGAGCTGGGTGGCGCCGTTCTGCACCTCGTAGACGAGGGTGTTGGTCAGGCTGCTGGCGCTGTGCAGGCCAAACATCGCCGGCTGGCCGGTGAGGATGCGCTGGAACAGCACCTCGCGCAGTGCCTGCACGCCGCTGAAAGCGGCCCACGACAGCGCGTATTGCGCCACAAAGCCCGACACGCCGCGCACCGCAAAAATGCCCACGATGGCCACCGGTACCAGCCACAGCGGCAGCCGGCCGGCGGTAAAGCCCTGGTCGAGCAGCGGTTTCATCAGCTCGGGGATCAGCGGCTCGGTGGCTGCGCCGATCAGCGAGCCGACAAAAGCCACCACCAGGCCGATGCGGCCGTGGCGAAAGTACGGGGCGATGCGGGCAAAACGCT
>JAYUQJ010000080.1:0-14752 GCA_043756825.1 Betaproteobacteria bacterium
CGGTGGAGATCAGCGACGAGTCGATCTTCGGCGATGTGTCCACCACGGTGGCCACGGCTTTGCAAGCCTGTCATGCTCGGTCCAGCGCCCACACCCGCATCGCCCGCACCGCGTTCGAGATCGCCCTCGAACAACTGGTCTGACACCGACCACCTGGCCTGCAAGACAAGGAATCACCATGCCTGACCTGTTTGAAAACCCGATGGGCCTGATGGGCTTCGAGTTCGTCGAGTTCGCCTCGCCCAGCCCCGGCCTGCTCGAGCCCGTGTTCGAGGCCATGGGCTTCGCCAAGGTGGCAGTGCACCGCAGCAAGGACGTGGTGCTCTACCGCCAGGGCGACATCAACTTCATCATCAACAACGAGCCGCGCAGCCCGGCCTGGTACTTTGCCGCCGAGCACGGCCCCTGCGCCTGCGGCATGGCCTTCCGCGTCAAGGACGCCCACAAGGCCTATGCGCTGGCCATCGAGCGCGGCGCCCAGCCGATCGAGATCGCCACCGGCCCGATGGAGCTGCGCCTGCCGGCGATCAAGGGCATCGGCGGCGCGCCGCTCTACCTGATCGACCGCTTCGGCGACGGCAAATCGATCTACGACATCGACTTCGAGTGGATAGCCGGCGCCGAGCGCCACCCGCAAGGCGTGGGCTTGAAGCTGATCGACCACCTGACGCACAACGTCTACCGCGGCCGCATGGCCTACTGGGCGGCCTTCTACGAGCGGCTGTTCAACTTCCGCGAGATCCGCTACTTCGATATCAAGGGCGAGTACACCGGCCTGACCAGCAAGGCCATGACTGCACCCGACGGCCTGATCCGCATCCCGCTGAACGAGGAATCGTCGCGCGGCGCGGGCCAGATCGAGGAGTACCTGATGCAGTTCAACGGCGAGGGCATCCAGCACATCGCCCTGCTCAGCGACGACCTGTACGCCACGCTGGATGCCCTGCGCGACGCCGGCGTGCCGCTGATGACCGCCCCGCCCGCCACCTACTACGAGATGCTGGCCCAGCGCCTGCCCGGCCACGGTGAGCCGGTGGCCGAGCTGCAATCGCGGGGCATCCTGCTGGACGGCAGCACCGACGGCGCCGGGCCGCCCCAAGCCGGCGAGCCCCCCCGGGGGGTGGACGCCGCAGGCGTCCTGGGGGCCAAATCCGGCGGCCGCCAGCGCCTGCTGCTGCAGATCTTCACCCAGACCCAGCTCGGCCCGGTGTTCTTCGAGTTCATCCAGCGCAAGGGCGACGACGGCTTCGGCGAGGGCAACTTCAAGGCCCTGTTCGAATCGATCGAGCGCGACCAGGTGCGCCGCGGCGTGCTGCAAACCACTTGAAACCGGAGCCCGGACCATGAAGATCGACCGCATCCACCATGTGGCCTACCGCTGCAAGGACGCCAAGGCCACCGTGCTCTGGTACGGCCAGATGTTGAACATGGACTTCGTGCTGGCCATCGCCGAGAACGAGGTGCCGTCCACCAAGGCGCCCGACCCCTATATGCATGTGTTCCTCGACGCCGGCGCTGGCAATGTGCTGGCCTTCTTCGAGCTGCCGAGCCAGCCGCCGATGGGGCGCGACCCGAATACCCCCGACTGGGTGCAGCACATCGCCTTCAAGGTGAAAGACCGCGCCGAGCTGCTGGCCTTCAAGGCCCACCTGGAGGCCAAGGGGGTCGAGGTGCTGGGCGTCACCGACCACGGTGTCTTCCAATCGATCTATTTCTTCGACCCCAATGGCCACCGGCTGGAACTGGCCTGCCCCGATCCGCAGGAGGCCGCCCAACTGGCCCAGCTGGACGCGGTGAAATGGCAGATGCTTGACGAATGGGCGCAGACCAGGCGCGCTCCGCGCCAGGCCGCCTTCCTGCATGCCAAGGAGTTTGCGGCATGAGCCACGCGCACGACGACAGCACCGACCCCGGCCTGTTGAGCTGGGTGGCGTCGGCCAACCACCCGGCCAGTGACTTTCCGGTGCAGAACCTGCCCTATGGGCGTTTTCGCAGCGCGGCCCGGCCGGCCTGGCGCATCGGCGTGGCCATCGGTGACCAGGTGCTGGACCTGCAGGCCTGCGGCCTGCTGGCCGGCGACGACCTGAACGCACTGATGGCCGCCGGCCCGGTGGCGCAGGCGGCACTGCGCCAGGCCCTGTCGCAAGGCCTGCGCGCCGGCAGCGCCCAACAGGCGGCCTGGGCGGCCTGCCTGCTGCCGCAGGCCCAGGCCGAGATGGCCCTGCCCTGCCGCATCGGCGACTACACCGATTTCTATACCGGCATCCACCATGCCAACACGGTGGGCAAGCTGTTCCGGCCCGACAACCCGCTGCTGCCCAATTACAAATGGGTGCCGATCGGCTACCACGGCCGGGCCTCGTCCATCGTCGTCAGCGGCACGGCCTTCCACCGGCCGGTGGGCCAGACGCTGGCACCCGGTGCCAGCACGCCCGGCGTCGGCCCCAGCGCCCGGATGGACTACGAGCTGGAGCTGGCGGCCTATGTCGGCAGCCCCAACGCGCTGGGCGAGGCGGTGCCCATGGCCCAGGCCGAGCAGCAGCTGTTCGGCCTGTCGCTGCTCAACGACTGGAGCGCGCGCGACCTGCAGGCCTGGGAATACCAGCCGCTGGGCCCCTTCCTGGCCAAGAATTTTGCGTCCAGCGTGTCGCCCTGGATCGTCACGCTGGCGGCGCTGGCGCCGTTCCGCAGCGCCTTCGAGCGGCCGGCCGGCGACCCGCAGCCCCTGCCCTACCTGGACAGCCCGGCCAACCGCGCCACCGGCCATATCGACATCCAGCTCGAAGTCTGGCTGCAGACCCCGGCAATGCGTGCGGCCGGCTTGCCGGCGCAGCGCTTGATGCAGTCCAATTTCCGCGATGCCTACTGGACACTGGGCCAACTGGTGGCCCACCACACCGTGAACGGCTGCAACCTGCAGCCCGGCGACCTGCTGGGCAGCGGCACGATCTCGGGCCCGGCGCCGGGCCAGGGCGGCTCGCTGCTGGAGCTGAGCCAGGGCGGCAAGGCGCCGCTGACGCTGGCCAATGGCGAACAGCGCACCTTCTTGCAGGACGGCGACACGGTGGTCCTGCGCGCCTGCTGCGAACGCGAAGGCGCCCGCCGCATCGGCTTTGGCGACTGTGCCGGCACCCTGTTGGCCGCGAGGACACCCGCATGAAGGCGCTGGAACCCGACACCGCCCGCGCCTTGCTGGCCACATTGCCGACCTGGCAGCACGACGCCCGGCGTGGCGCTATCCAGCGCAGCTTCCGCTTTGCCGACTTCAGCCAGGCCTTCGGCTTCATGGCCGAGCTGGCCCTGGTCGCCGAGCGCAGCCAGCACCACCCGGAATGGTTCAACGTCTACAACCGGGTCGACATCACCCTGACCACCCACGATGCCCAGGGCCTGACCCAGCGCGACATCGACTTCGCGCGCTGCGCTGACGCCGCCTTTGCGCGCTTTGCCGCGCCGGCGCCCTCAGCATGAGGGCAAGCGCCCCCCCACCCGCCAAGCACGGCCTGGCTGCAGGCGCCGCGCCCGAGCGTGCCGACTGGACCATAGACCAAGGCTGGCAGCACTACAGCGCCGCCGACCATGCGGTATGGCAGGCGCTGTACGACCGCCAGACCCGCCTGCTGCCCGGCCGGGCCTGCGACGAATTCATCGCCGGCATGCAGGCGCTGCCCATCGGTGCCGACCAGATCCCTGACTTCGAGCGCCTGAGCGAGGTGCTGATGCGCCACACCGGCTGGCAGGTGGTGGCGGTGCCCGGGCTGGTGCCCGACGAGGTGTTCTTCGAGCACCTGGCCCACCGGCGCTTCCCGGCCGGTCAGTTCATCCGCCGTGCCGACCAGCTGGACTACCTGGAGGAGCCCGACGTCTTCCACGATGTATTCGGCCATGTGCCGATGCTGATGAACCGCCAGATCGCCGACTACATCCAGGCCTATGGCGTAGGCGGCCTGCGCGCGCAGCAGCTGGGCCGGCTGGCGCAGCTGGCGCGGGTCTACTGGTACACGGTCGAGTTCGGCCTGGTGCAGCAGGCCGACGGCCTGCGCGTCTACGGCGCGGGCATCGCCTCGTCCCTGGCCGAAACCCGCTTTGCGCTGGACGATGGCTCGCCCAACCGCATCCGCTTCGACCTGCGCCGGGTGATGCGCACCCGCTACCGCATCGACGATTTCCAGGAGAGCTATTTCGTCGTCGACAGCCTGGACGAATTGCTGGACCTGGCCCGGATCGACTTCGCGCCGCACTACCAGGCCATCGCCGGCCTGCCCGAGTACGCGCCCGGCGCGCTGCTGCCCGGCGACCGGGTGCTGGCACGCGGCAGCGGCGCCCACCACGCCGGGGCCTGATCAGCCACCGGCCTGGCGGGCCGGATTTCAACGCCACAATCCCGGCCATGCTGACGATCAACAAACTCATCCCCGGTGGCCGCGGCCTGGCCGGCGTGCTCATCAAGCGGGCGGCCCAGGTGACCCTGGACTGGGACGTGCGCCAGAAAAGCCGCTTCGAAGCCACCGATTCGCAGGGCCGCCGACTGGGCGTGTTCTTGCCGCCCGGCACCGCGGTGCGCGGCGGCGATGTACTGGTGGCCGAGGACGGCTCGCTGATCCAGGTGCAAGCCGCGCCGCAGCCAGTGCTGGTGGTGCGCGCCTGCGCCGAGCATGGCAGCCCCTTCGACCTGCTGCGCGCGGCCTACCACCTGGGCAATCGCCATGTGGCGCTGGAATTGCAGCCCGACCACCTCAAGCTCGAACCCGACCCTGTGCTGGCCGAGATGCTGCGCCAGCAGCACTTGATCGTCAGCACCTCCTCGGCCGCCTTCGAGCCCGAGGCCGGCGCCAATGCGGCCGCCAGGCACGACCAGGGTCATGGTCATGGTCATGGTCATGGTCATGGTCATGGTCATGGTCATGGGCATGGGCAGGCCCAGGGTCCGGGCCAGGCCACCGCCCCGGCCGTTGGCACACGGCCCGGCGTGGCGATCCCGCTGGTGGCCGCCGCGCCGCATGTGCATGGGCCGGACTGCAAGCACGACCACGGCGACGACCACGGCCACGGCCACTCGCACTGAACCGTTGTGCCGCGCCCGCGCCTCGCGCGCGGGCCGCTGCCGGCCGCAGCCCTGCTGCAACTGATCTGGCTGGCCTCGCCGGCCCTGCCGGTGGGCGGTTTCAGCTACGCCGAAGGGCTGGAATCGGCGGTGGATGCCGGCCTGGTGCATGACGAGGCCAGCACCGCCCGCTGGCGGCTCGACCCACTGGCGCTGAGCCTGCAACGGGCCGACCTGCCACTGCTGGCCAGCGCCGCCCGGGCCCGACCCGTCCGCCGCAGGCCGCACCTGCGGCGGACGGGTCGGGCCCGGGGCTTCAGCGCGCGAGCGAACCCGCCCCGCGCCGCAGGTAGTGGATGCCGGGTTCTATCGCCGAGCGCCACGATTCGGCCAGGCGGTCGCGGTGCTTGAGGTCGACGCACAAGGGATCGTAGGGCGGCCCGGCTTGGATCTGGTCGTCACAGTCGATGTCGACCCGGGTCAGCGTGAAGGTCGGCCGACCGGTGAAATCGCAACCACACACGGTGTAGATCAGGGCATTCATGAAGGGCTCGTAGGCCTCGGCCGGGATGCGGGCGTGGCTGGCGGCGATGCGGGTCAGCACATTCGGTTCGGTCTGGCCGTCGCCTTGCTGGCGGAAGGCCAGCAGCAGCAGCACCGCTTCCTTGAGCATGCGGTGCTGGCGCTGCCAGTCGCCGGCCGTGAAGGCCTTGAAGTAGGGCTCGGCCGCTGGGTAGAGGCGCAGGAACTCGGCATAAAACCAGGGAAAGAAATGGTCGTCAAAGCCTGGCTGCGCGGCACAGCGGCGGTAGCTGTCACGCGCCAGCACCAGGTTCAGGTCACACAGCAGGTCGGGTTCTTCCAGCACCTGGGCCAGCTCGTCCAGGCGGCGCTTGGGCCGCCGGTCGGCCATGCGCGCCACCAGCGCGACGATGCGCTGCGGGCAGAGAGGCCGAAAATCCGAGATCAGCGGCAGCGGCCGGAACGCCGTGCGGCCGTCGTCGAGCAGCTGGCTCAGATCGGGCGGCACAGGCGGGCGCCGGCCGGTGGCCATTTCGAAGATCAGCATGCCCAGCATGTACTGGTCGGCGCGCTGCGGGTCCACCGGCTCGAAGGGGTCACCGAAATGATCGGGCACCAGGTAGGCCAGGTCTTCCTGCAGGTGGTCGGCCAGCGCCTGGCCGGCCTCGCGCGCCCTGGCCGTCTGCTCGATCAGGTCGGCCACGCGGCGCTCGTCGCGCGCCCGGTCGCGGCGCCGGCCCACGGGCAGTATGAACGGCTCCATGCGCTCATCGAGCAGGATGTTGGACGGCTTGAGATTGCCATAGGTGACGCCCAGCGCATGGGCACTGACGATCGCGCCGATGATGCGCAGCATCAGCCTGCGCAAGGTGGCCAGCGGCAGGCCGCGCGGGTAGTCGGCCAGCACCGCATGCAGGTTGCGCCCCTGCACATGCCGCACCACGCAGTAGGCCGACCGGTCATCGTCGGACACGTCGTAGATGTTGACGAAGTGGGGCTCCTCCGAGGTGCGGATCGCATCGCGCACATCGGCCATGAAGGCATCGCGCTGGTCCTTGTCCTTGAGCACCTTGATCGCCACCTTGCGTTGCAGCACCCGGTCGCGCGCCTCGTAGACCGCCGCCAGTCCGCCGCTGCCCAGGCAATGGCCCAATTCGTAGCGCTGGCGCAGCAGGCTGGCGGCCTCGGCGCCCACCGGGTCCACCGCCATCATCATCTGGTGCCGGATGTGCTCCCGCACCTGATGCAGCCTGCCCTCGCTGCAGCCGTGCGGCGCATCGGGCAGCACATCGTCAAAGCCGTTGGCAGCCTGCATCCCGGCCAGTTCGGGCCGGCCTGCCAGCGCCTCGCGCTGGATCGAGATCGGGATCCACACCACCCGCAAGCCCGCGTCCCTGGCGCGCCGCATGATGGTGGGGAACTCGCGTTCCATGATGAACTTCGACTTCAGGAAGCGCTCGCTGACCAGCAGCACCGCCACGCACGAGCTCTTCAGTCGGCGCTCGATCTCGTCGCTCCACTGCTCGCCAGCGCGGATCTGGGCATCGGTCCAGACCCTGCAATCGCCAAAAGTGGTGCGCAGGTAGGGGTCAAAAAGTCGCTCACGCCATGCGCTGTCATGGTGGCTGTAGCTGACAAAGATTTCCAGCGACTTCCGCGCTTGCATCGAACCCTCCGGCCGCCGGCCCGCCGGGCGCGACGACACTGCACTCTAGGCCTGATGGGCGACGCTGTCGATCCGGGCAGAACCGCCCCGCACCGGGCGTGCCAAGATGCCGCCTGAACTGGCCCTCAACCCTGTACGCCCATGCTGATCAACTGTGTTGCCTACCGCGACGGCGCCAAGCTGGCCGACCTGACGCCCGACCAGATCGACCAGTACCTGGCCATGCCCGGCTGTTTTGTGTGGGTGGCGCTGCGCGATGCCGACGCCGACGAACTGGCGCAGATGCAAGCCGAGTTCAACCTGCACGACCTGGCGGTGGAAGACGCCCGGCACGGCCATCAGCGGCCCAAGATCGAGGAGTACGGCAGCACCGTCTTCGCGGTGCTGCACCTGCTGGAACTCAGCCCCACCGACGAGTTGCGCCTGGGCGAGGTGCATGTGTTCACTGGCGCCAATTTCGTGCTGTCGGTGCGCAACCGCAGCAGCCAGGGCTTCCAGTCGGTGCGCGAGCGCTGCGAGCGTGAGCCCGAGCTGCTGCGCCAGGGGGCCAGTTTCGTGCTGTACGCACTGATGGACGCGGTGGTTGACCGCTATTTCCCGTTGGCCGACGCGCTGGAAAGTGAGCTGGAGATAATCGAAGGCCAGATATTCGACCGCGGCGCGGGCCGCGCCAACATCGAGCGCCTGTACGAGCTGAAGCACAAGGTGACCGTACTGCGCCATGCGGTCGCGCCGCTGCTGGACGCCATGGCCAGGCTCTACGGAGGCCGCGTGCCGCCGGCGTGCACCGCCAGCAGCGACTACTTCCGCGACATCGCCGACCACCTGGCCCGGCTGCAGACCACCATCGACACTATCCGCGACACCATAGGCACCGCGATCCAGGTCAACCTGTCGATGGTCACGATCGAGGAGAGCGAGGTCACCAAGCGCCTGGCCGCCTGGGCCGGCATCTTCGCGGTGGCCACGTTCTTCGTGGGTGTCTGGGGCATGAACTTCCAGCACATGCCCGAGCTGCAGCAGCCCTGGGGCTACCCGGCGGCGCTGGGGCTGATCGCGGGCGCCTGCGGCCTGATGTACTGGCGCTTCCGGCGGGTGGGCTGGCTGTGACGGCGTGGCGGCTGGCGCTGCGCCACGCCTTGCCCTTGACCCAGGTCAGTGAGTCAAGAACTAATTGCGAATCGTTCTTGTTATGATTTAGACCTCGCAACCCTCTGGCTGGCCTCGACCCAGCATCTGCCATGACCACAGCCTGCCCTGTCCAGCGTCGCCTGTCCCTGTGGCTGGCCCCGATCGTGGCGCTGCTGCTGGCATCTGCACCGGCAGCCGCCCAATCGGGCACGAACACGCTCAACCTTTACTCGGCCCGCCACTACCAGACCGATGAGGCGCTTTACGCCAACTTCACCAAGGCCACCGGCATCAAGATCAACCGGCTGGACGGCAAGGAGGAGGAACTGGTCGAGCGCATCCGCAACGAAAGCAGCGCCAGCCCGGCCGATGTGCTGATCACGGTGGATGCCACCCGCCTGGAGGTGGCCGACAGCCTGGGCCTGTTCCAGCCGCTGCGAAGCAAGGTGCTGGACGAGCGCATCCCGGCCGGCCTGCGCACGCCCAACTGGGTGGCGTTCTCGACCCGGGCGCGGGTGATCGTGTTCAACAAGACCGCGCTCAAGCGCGAGCAAGTGCAAACCTATGCCGACCTGGGCGCTGCAGCGCTCAAGGGCCAGGTCTGCATGCGTTCGGGCAGCCACCCCTACAACCTGTCGCTGGGTGCTGCGGTGATCGCGCATGAGGGCGAGGTCAAGGCCGAGACCTGGACCCGGGCGCTGGTGGCCAACTTCGCCCGCGCACCCAAGGGTGGCGATACCGACCAGATCAAGGCGGTGGCCGCTGGCGAGTGCGGCGTGACCATCTCCAACACCTACTACCTGGCCCGCCTGATGCGCAGCACCAAGGCCGAAGACCAGCAGGTCATGAACGCCGTGGGCATCGTCTGGCCCAACCAGGCCAGCTGGGGCACCCACATCAATGTGTCGGGCGCGGGGGTGCTCAAGCATGCGCCGAACCGCGCGGCTGCGGTCCGCTTCATGGAATACCTGGCCAGCGACGCGGCCCAGGCCTACTTTGCCGACGGCAACAACGAGTGGCCGGTGGTCCAGGGCAGCGCCAAGGCCAACCCGGCGCTGGTGGCGCTGGGCAGCTTCAAGCCCGATGCACTGCCGATCGGTGAACTGGCGTCGAATGCGGTGAAAGCCCAGAAGGTCTTCGACCGCGCTGGCTGGAAGTGAACCCCGAAGCGCCGGCACCGGCCGCCAGGCCGTGGGCGGCGCCGGCGGCCGGCACATGCCCGGGGACATGCCCGGGGACACGCCCCGGGCCGCGATGACGCAGACTCCGGGCTTGCCCCTTTGGAGATTGCTTGATGTCTGATGCCGCGCCGGACCCTACTACCCCCCTCAGCGAGCGCGCGCCAGAGCCTGAGCGCGTTTTCCTGCACATGCCGGTGGATGTGCGCAGCACGGCACTGGCGCTGATCGCGCTGGCCGCCACCCTGCACACCCTGCACTGGGCCAGCGCGGTGTTCATTCCGCTGCTGCTGGGCCTGTTGTTCAGCTACGCGCTCACGCCCCTGGTAGACCGCCTGCAGCGCTGGCGCCTGCCGCGCGCGCTGGCGGCCGGGGTGGCGCTGCTGGCGGTGTTGGCGGGCCTGGGCTCGATGACCTGGTCACTCAGCGACGACGCGACGGCGCTGGTGGCATCGCTGCCCGACGCGGCCGACAAGGTGCGCAACACCGTGCGCAGCCAGCACGGTGCGCCGGAGGGCGCGATCGACAAGGTGCAGCGCGCCGCCGCCCGGCTGGAGCAGGCGGCCGAAGAGTCGGGCGCCGCACCGTCCACCACCACCAAGGGCGTGACCCGGGTGCAGATCGAAAAGCCCCACTTCAATGTCAAGGACTACTTGTGGAGCGGCACGCTGGGCCTGGCGGCCCTGGTGGGCCAGGCCGTGGTGGTGTGCTTCATCGCCTATTTCCTGCTGGCCTCGGGCGACCGCTTCCGCCGCAAGATGGTGCGCATCGCCGGCCCCACCTTGAGCCAGAAAAAGGTCACGCTACAGGTGCTGGATGAAATCACCGGCCAGATCCACCGCTACCTGTGGGTGCAGGTGATCACCAGCGCGGGCGTGGGCGTGGTCACCTGGCTGGCGCTGCTGTGGATAGGGCTGGACCGCGCGGCGGTCTGGGGGGTGGTGGCGGCGGTGCTCAATCTGGTGCCCTACCTGGGCTCGATCGCCCTGGCCGTTGGCCTGGCGCTGGTGGGTTTCGTGCAGTTCGGCAGCCTGCAGATGGCCTTGCTGACCAGCGGTGTCTCGCTGCTGATCCACACCATCTCCGGCAACCTGATCACGCCCTGGCTGACCAGCAAGGCCAGCCAGCTCAGCCCGGTGGCGGTGTTCGTCGGGGCGCTGGCCTGGGGCTGGCTGTGGGGTATCTGGGGCCTGTTGCTGGGGGTGCCGCTGCTGATGGTGGCCAAGGCGGTGTGCGACCGGGTCGACGAACTCAAGCCCATCGGCGAGTGGCTGGGTGACTGAGCGACTGAGCGGTCGAGCGGTCGAGCGACCGCCCCCCCCGGGCCCTGCTGCCCCTCACCAGCCCGATTTGATGTAGGCGTCCTTGACCTTGCCCGAGACCTGCTCCAGCGCCTGGCGCGCCTGGGCCTCGTCGCTGAAGGGGCCCGCCACCACGGCATAGAAACCCTCGCGCAGGTTCGGGTAGTCGCGGGTCTCGATCACCCGCAACGGCAGGCCCGGCGACTGCAGCGCCCGCCATTGCGCCTCGGCGCTGTCGCGCTGGGTGAAAGACCCTGCCACCAACAGCAGGCGCCTGGCCGGCGGCCCGTACCACAGCTCCATCTTGCCGGGCTTGACCTTGCCACCCATGCCCGACACCCACTTCGCCACCAGGGTCTGCAGGCCCGGCGTGCCCTGCATCCAGGCGGCTGCCTTCTGGGCCGCGCGCAGGTCGACTTCGTGGAAGTAGCGCAGCTCGGGCGTGGCCGGGCCGGCCCGCACCTTTTCGATGCCCGGCGCGTTCAGCTGCTGGCCATTGGCGCGAGCGCGCAGGGCCTCGGCCGGCGCGCGCTGCTCCTCGGCCTGGAACTGGATGTAGAGCGTGGTCTGGCTGGCCTGGGACGGCACCACCGTCGCCAGCTCGGGGTTGCGGCGCAGCGCCTCTTGCCACAGCTGGGCCTGGGCCTCGACCTGGCGCAGGGCGTTGACCCGGTCGGCCTCGTCCTGGGCCTTGGACTTGAGGGCTGCCTGGTGCGCCTTTTCATCTTCACTGCGCTTGCGCGCGGCCTCGCGGTCCTGGTAGATGACCTGGACCGCCATCAGCACCGCCAGCAGGGCCATCAGCATGCTCAACACCGCGCGCCGCTTCATGCGCCGGGCATAGCCGGCCTGCACCTCGGCATGGGCCTCGGCCCGTGTGCGCGCCTGCTGGTCGAGCCGGACCCGCTGGGCCTGTTCGGCGGCGCGGGCCTGTTCGGCCTGGCGGTCGGCCAGGCTCTGGTCGAGAAAGGCCATTGCCAGCTCGAACCCCGGCGCCAGGCGCGCCGCCCAGGCGGCATTCGGGCGGGCCTGGGACCGCCAGTCCAGCGCGCCCTGCAGGTCGGGGTCGCGCCACAGCCCGGCATCGCCCTGGGCATGCAGGGCTGCGGTCTCGGCCAGGCGGCGGTAGCGCTGCGCCGACAGCGCCTCGTCGTCGGTCCAGCGCTTGAGCCGCTCCCAGACCCGCATCAGGCTCTCGTGCGAAATATCGACCACGCTGTCGGCGGCCAGCGCCTCATCGGCGGGTGGCATCAGGAACGACCGGCTGGGTTTGCGGAACACCGCCAGCACCGCTGCCAGCTCGGCGGGCGTGGCGTCGGTAATCTCGCACAGCAGGTCCAGCCGGGTGGGCCGGCGCACGCCGCGCGGGTCGGTGGCGCGGTCGGTCAGGGCCTTGAAGACGCGCTCGGCCAGGGTCTGCTGCGGCGAACCGGCGCCCAGCTCGGCCAGCGCGCGCTCGGCATGCAGGTCCAGCGCATGGGCCATGGTGCCAATGGACTCGTAATGGGGCAGCGCCAGCGGCTGGTCGGGCGTGGCAGCAGCGGTCCAGGCGGCCCAGGTGCGGTTCAGCGCATGCTGCAGGATCGACAACTGGTCCGGGTTGTCGCCTACGTCATTGACCAGCCGGGTCAGCAGGGTCGGGCTGATCGCGGCCCCCGCGCCCAGGGCCGGACCGGCGATCGCCGCGCGGCGCTCGTCGCGTGACAGCCGTGGCACCAGGTACTGCCCGGCGTTGATGGCCTCGGCCAGACCGGCGAACTGGGTGCAATCGCCGAGAAAATCCGAGCGCATGGTCAGCACCACATAGATCGGCACCTCGGTCTGGGCGATGGCCTCCAGCAAGAGCTTGACCAGCGCCACCGCGTCGGCCGCGCGCTGCTCGGCCTGGGCCAATGCCCGGTAACGGAACAACTCCTCGAACTGATCGACCACCAACAACAGCTGGCTGGCCCCCGGCAGGCGCGCCTGTTGCACCAGGTCGATCAGGCCGCGCTTGCTCAGGCGCAGGGTCGAGCCCACCAGATCGGCACGGCGCACCTCCACCCCGCCCGCAGCGACCGGCTTCAAGGGCGGGTCGAACAGCAGGCCGGGGGCGGCCAGCGCGTCGGCCAGCTCGCCGATCGGGTCGAGCCCGGGCCGAAAACTGGCGATGCGCCAGGCCGAGCCGGCGCTGACCATCAGGCCACGCTGCAGCGCCGGCCGCAGGCCGCAATTCACCAAGGAGGACTTGCCGCAGCCCGAGCTGCCCACCACCGCCAGGAAGCGCGCCGCTGCCAGCCCGTCGACCATGGCGTCGACCTGGCTCTCGCGCCCGAAGAACAGGTGGGATTCGTCGGGCCGGAACGGGCGCAGGCCCGGGTAGGGATTGCGGTTCATGGCCGCCCCTGCTGCGGTGCAGCGCCGCGCTGCGCCAAGGCCACGCAGACCGGCTGCAGCAGACCGGCGTCGAAGCCGGCGCGGGCGTCGATCAGACCTTCGTCCGCCAGATCGGCCAGGTCGGCCTTGTCGGGCGTGCTGGGCTCGGCCAGCCAGGTGAACAGGGGCACGGCAGCACCGCCGCGCTGGCCCCGGCGCTTGTGCAGCTCGCTGTCGGTGGTGCGCTTCCAGGCCTCGTCGCCGGCGCCATAGAACAGCAGCAGCGCGTCGCAGCTGGCCACCTGCCGGTCATTGGCCTCGCGCACCGCAGCGGCACTGCCCTCGAAGGCCGGCAAGGCCACCTCCACGCCCTGGTCGCGCAGCCAGCGCCGCAAGGGCACGCTGGCCTTGCGGTCGCGTTCATCGCACAGCAGGTAGACCGACGGCACGTGTCGGCCGGCGTCGCCTGCCGGCGGCAAGGACGGCGGCGCCGGCTTGGCCAGTTTTTGCAGCGTGGTGTGCATCACGGCCTTGAGCTGCTCGGTATCGCCCGTCAGCAGGTCGGCGCCGAACTGGGCCTCGTCGTCCTCCAGCAGGCTGCGCAGAAAGGCCTGCTGCTGCGGCTGGGCCGACCGGGTGCCCTCGGGCAGCCAGATCAGCCGGGTGAGCCGGCCCTGCCGGCACTGGCGCGCCGCCACTTCGTTTTGCAGCACGCTGATGGACTTGTCGCCCTGGCCGTCGGGCACCGCGCCATAGACCGCCCCCACCAGGTGGATGGACAAGGCACATTGCGCCAGCATCGCGCCGCAATCGGCCAGGTAGCGGGCCTCGTCGTCGCGCGGCAGCGGGCGGTCGGGCAGCACCCGCAGGCCGTGCAGCCTGAGCTCGGCCTCGAGCAGGGCGCGTACCTCGCGCCGGTCGGCGGTGCACTCGGCCAGGTAGACCTGCGGGCCGCTCGCAGCGGCCGGCGCAGCATCGTTGGCGGCCTGAACCGGGTCGGACTGCAGGGTCTTGAGCTGCTGGGCCAGTTCCCAGGCCAGGATGCCGACCATGCGGAAATAGCCCTCGGAGAAGCGCACGCCATAGGCCGGGTCCAGCTCGAGCGGGGCGCCGTCGCACTCGGTGAAAAACTCGTAACCCTTGGTGTCGCGCACCTGGGGCGGCAGCGTGCCCTGGTCTTCCACCGGTGTCTTGACCACCTTGAAGACCCGCGCCTTGTTGCCCGGCGCCAGGCCCCCGCTGCGGGCGGCCAGGTCGCAGAAGGCGGACAGCTCGCGCCGGCACCAGTCGGACGCCAGGTAACGCGGCGTCAGCACCGACACCAGCAAGGCGGTGCGGCCGAACTGCTGCACGATCTCGTCGGTGAAGACATCGTTGCCGCGCAGCTTGTCGTCGCGCCAGATCTGGGCCACGCTGCCCAGGCGCATGCTCAGCTGCGCCGCCAGGGTGGCATGAAAGCGGGTTACCCAGCCCAGCTGCTCGGCGGTGAGCGGCTGGTTGTCGATGTGGGCGTAACTGATGAACAGGTCGTGCTCGTAGGCCATGGCGACACCGG
>JAYUQJ010000081.1:0-5067 GCA_043756825.1 Betaproteobacteria bacterium
CATCCGCGGCTGTGTCAGCAGCGAACGCAACCAACCCAGCACGTAGGCCAGCTTGTGCTCATGCGTCGTGCCGTGGTCAGGCAGGTTTCGGCACAGCCATGCAGCCAATTGCACTTCGTCCCAGTGCTCCGGCCGATAGGCCAAGCCGAGATCGCGTTGCAGGTCGGGCAGGAAGCGCGTCACCATGTGGCCGCTCGCCGCATCGACGTCGACCTCGCCGCCTTCGCTGGACTTCATCGCCAGTCCGAGTGCGGCCAGGTCATCGGCCAGCGGCGCCGCTGCATAGAGCGACAGATTCCACGGGTAATCGAGCGCTTCAGGTTCGTCGAATAGTTGCAGCTCGCCCTGCACCCGCAGCGCCAGCTGCGGTACGGCGAAGCGCTGGCCGCGTTCGGCGGGGGTCTGGAAGAACGCGAGCGCCGTCGTTCGGCTGGCCTCGGCGGCATGCGCTACCTGTGCCTGCGCGGCCAGATCGGCACCTCCGGCGGCGCTGGCTTGGACCAGCAATGCTTCATCGGCCTGATCCAGCGGCGCGGTGATCGTCAGCGTGCCGGCCTTCGCATCCCAATCCAGCTTGTCGCGCAGCGGCTTGGGGCACTGCTTCAGGTCGGGCGTGGCAGCCAGCGCCAGCGTCACAGGCGTCATCTGCATGCGCCCCGCTACCCCGTCAAGGTCGAACGGCCGCTGCTCGGCCGTGGCCGCAGCCACGAACTCGGCCGCGTCGCGGCGCTCGAAGCCGGCGCCGCTGACCAGCCGGTCGCGCAGGGCCGCCGCGGTCTGCGCGAAATGCGGCGAGACCACGAAAGCATAGGAGCGGTTCAACGCCGCATCGCTGCGCTGACGCGCCTGCGGCTGTCGCAGTACGCGGCCAAGCAACTGCTCCACCGACGTGGCCGAATGCAGCGCTGCCATGCTGACCAGGATGTAGGCGAACGGGCAGTCCCAGCCCTCCTTGAGCGCGTTCACCGTGATGATGAAGCGCACCGAGCAATCCCGGCTCATCAAGTCAATGCCTTTCAGCTCGTTGATGTCGGCAGTCTTGATCTTGATCTGCTCAGCCGGAACCCTCAACTCGACCAGCTTCTCGCGAATCTTCTCGAAGGTGGTGTTGTCGTCATCGGTGCGCGGCTGCGCCTGGAACAGCACAATGGGGCGGATGTGTTTGCCGCCCGCCGCCTCTTCCTGCCTGGCCAGGTCTTCAAGCTGCCGGCGCAGCATCAGGGCAGCCTCGATCACCTCAGCCTTGCTGCTGCGGTTGGCCACGATCACCGGCAGCTTCACCATGTGCTGCTTCTTCAGGGCCAGCGCGTCCACATAGCTGATGATGTTGCTGTTGTTGCGCGGCGTGGCGGTCAGGTCGAGGATGAAGTCCGGGTTCAGGTTCTGCATCATCTCCACGGACAGTTGGCTCTCCGCGTTGTGGCTCTCGTCCACCACCACCACGGGCCGCAAGCGCCGGATCACGTTGATCAGCGCCGACGCATCGTGCTCAGGCAGCAGCCAGTCGCCGGGGTCGCTTTGGTCAGGCAGCAGGAAGGACGCCAGGTTGCCGTTCTCCTGGTAAATCTTGCGGTCTTCCTTGTTCCTGGCGCGCAGCGAATCAAAGCTCATCACCACGATGGACAGTTGCTGCTGCGCCGTGTCATACGAGAAGCCGGCACCCATCAGCAAATCTCGCTTCTCGTACACCGCCACCCGGTGCCGGAACAACTGGTCCAGCCGTTTGCGGTAGGGATGTTCAGGCGCGCACAGCGCCTTGACCGTCTGGTCCAGGATGGTCAGCGACGGCACCAGCCAAACCACCAGCTTGGGCCGCCTGGGCGAGCGCTTGGCCAGCGCGCTGAACACGGTGTCGAGCGCGTTCACGGCAATGAAGGTCTTGCCACCCGCCGTGGGCACCTTGGCGCAGATGTGGGGCACGCGGGGCACTGTGTTCTTGTACGGCTCGATGCCACGCAGTGGCCCATTCACGCCGCCACCGCTACCCACCCGCACGCCCTTGCCAGCCCAGTAGTCCCTGAAGGCCTGCGCCAGGTTGGGCGTGCCATCCAGCACGTCGAGGTAAGCGGCCAGGTCACCCAGCACGCGGGCCTGGTAGTCCTTCAGTTCCATGCAGCCTCGTCCTGCACCGGCGTCAAGCCAGCCAGCAAGGTTTCGGGCGCAATGTCCTGCTGATGCGGCCAGGTGACTGCCCCGTAGAGCACGCCCACGCGATTGAAGTAGGCAGTGTCCTTGAGTTCGCTAAACACGCCGTGGTCCAGATAGGGCGTGAGGTCGAACACGCCGCAGCGGCCGCTCTCAAGTTCCACGTAGATCCGGTGGCCCGGCAGCGGCTTCACGGTTTTCACGTCACTGTGCATGGCACACCTCACAAGGGGTCGATCTTGTAGGGCAGTTCACCGTTGGCTGCCAGCTCCCAGTCGGCCACCAGCTCATCGCGGTGCAACTCGATCCAGGCCTGCACCAGCCGCAACTGCTTGCGCGGCAACTCACCCGCCAATACCTCGGCGTCCGCAATACTGATTGAGGCCTCGAACTCGGCATACTTGGCGTGAATATGTGGCAAGTTGTGCTGCTGGTTGTCCAGCAGGTACAGCCGGATGATGATGCCGTAGAACATGGAAATGACAGGCATGGCCAAGCTCCTTCAAAACCGGGTGATGTCGCGCGGGATTTTCTTGAAGATGATGCCGTGGCTGGCCATGAAGGCCGCCGACAGCAGGCAGCGGTCGGCGTAGATGATCACCGTGCCGGGCTTCACGGCGCCGCTGCTGCCGCCAAATCGCAGGCCGGCCAGAAAGTCCATGTCCAGGCGGGTGGCCCGGTCGGGTTCGTAGTGAAAGAGCCAGGCCGTCTCGCGGTTCAAGCCCAGCAGGTAAGGGCTGTGGGTGTTGTCGGGCTTGGTGCGGTCGGCACCAGGGATACCTTCACTGTAGGCCACATAGCCGCGGATGGCCTCAGTGCCGACCGCCTCATTGAGGTTGTCGTCAGGCAGGAACATGGTCTGGCCGACGGTGTAGTAGTCGAAGCCGCCGCCAAGGCCCGCAACCCGCTTCTCAGGGGCGCCGTATCCACGAATCGCTGTTCGAATTCGCTCGGCGGTCGTTGTCTCCGCGTAGTCCTGGCTCTCGACCATCAGGAATCGTCGCCCGCCCTGGTCCTGACTGTTCATCTTGAGCACCGCATGGCCGGTGGTGCCAGATCCAGCGAAGGAGTCGAGAACGATGGAGTCCTTGAAGGTCGAGATCTGAACTATGCGTTCCAGCAGCGATGTTGGCTTCGGGGTATCAAAGTGCGCCTTCTTGCCAAACATTTGCTCCAGCTCAGCGGATGCGTGCTGGTTCAAACCGGCGTCGTCCCAAATCGATGGCGTCGTCATCCCCTGTTTCGCCTCGAACGCAAACAGTTTGCGCATTGGCGTTGTAGCCGTGCCCTTCACGCCCCAGTACAGGCGCCGATCTTGTTGCAGCCGCGCCATTTCCTCTCGGTTGTGTCGCCAGCAAGTGCCTGCCCGGGGAAACACATCCTGTTCGGTGTACGGGTTTCTGATCGGGAAAAACAGACTCTCAACGTATCGACCACCCTTGCCGTTTGCGGTGGTGTCGATCTTTCTGAACGGGCCTCGTTGGTCTGGCCCACCAGATTCCGAGAAGACCTTGTACTGAGCGTCAGCCTTCTCTGTGCGCGGCATCAGATTGAAGGTCTCTTCGGCCACGGTCTGTGACGAGCCGGCGCGCCTGGACTTGGCCCAGACAAAAACATGCTCGTGCACTGATCCGACCTTCCGATCATTGGGGGCCCCGTCGCGTTTGCGCCAGATGAAGTCCATGACGAAATTCTCGCGGCCGAACAGCTCGTCGCAGACGCACTTGAAGTAGTGGCTCTCGTTGTCGTCCAGCGATACCCAGAAACTCCCATCGGGCGACAGCAACCGATGCAGCAGCTTCAATCGCGGATACATCATGCACAGCCATTTGTCGTGCCGCGACAGGTCCTCGCCCTCCTTGCCCACCACCTGGCCCAGCCAACGCTTCATCTTCGGGTCGTTGACGGCATCGTGGTAGACCCAGCCCTCGTTGCCGGTGTTGTAGGGCGGGTCAATGTAGATGCACTTCACCTGGCCCTCAAACTCGGGCAGCAGGCTCTTCAGGGCCTCGAGGTTGTCGCCGTGAATGATGCGGTTGTCGGTGGTGTTGGTGGGCAGGCCTGCGGGCGCGGTGAAGGTCGAGACCTTGTTGAGCACCCGGAATGGCACATCGTGATGGTGGTTCACCACCTTGTCTTTTCCTACCCAGTGCAGTGTCGGCATGTGCTTGGTTCAGACGGTTAGTTTGCTTTGGTGGGCTGTTCGGTGGACGAATGGCATCTGTGTGCGCGTTGCGCACACGCCCACCGCGCACCTCATGGGCCCACCCAGGGCGCCTGCACAAAGACCTTCACGCCAATTCAACAACAGCAGTATCGGGCTGCGTGGCACCGGCAAGGAAGGGCTGTCGGCTCAGCCAGGCCGCCAAGACCTGCGAGTTGCTGTTGTTGCCCAGCAATGGCCTGACCACGAGCGGCGACAGGCTGTAAGCAGCAGCTTCACGCCGTGCGCACCCAGGCGGTATGGCACTCGCGGTCGGCCGCATAGGCCAGCGAGGCCTGGATGTCTTCCGGTTCGAGCTGCGGGTAGTCGGCCAGGATGTCCTGTACCGACTGTCCGCTGACCAGCCACTGCAGCACATCCTGCACGGTGATGCGCAAGCCGCGGATGCAAGGCTTGCCGCCGCGCTTGCCGGGCTCGAGCGTGATGCGATCACGGTAGGAGGTGGACATGGGCAAGGTCTCCGAAATGGTGATGCCCACCCACTCTACCGCGCCCGACCTGTCAGGCCGGCAATGTCATCAATCCGCCTGCTTGCGCAAAAACGCCGGGATCTCGATCTCGTCCATGCCGTTGCTCGACAGCGCCTCGACCTTGGCTGCAGCCTGGGTGCGGGCACTGCGCCAGACGCTGGGGGTGCTGAGCGCACCGTAATCCTGCTGGCCGTGATGGCCGTGATGGCCGTGGTGGCCCGGATGGCC
>JAYUQJ010000082.1:0-14722 GCA_043756825.1 Betaproteobacteria bacterium
TCGCTCACTGGGCTGGTGGTCGACCCGGCACGGCTCAAGCAGGTGCTGTTCAACTACCTGTCCAACGCCATCAAGTTCACCCCCGAACACGGCCGCATCGAGTTGCGCGCCGGCCCGGCCGGACCGCTGCACTTCCGCATCGAGGTGGAGGACAGCCGCATCGGCATCGCGCCGGCCGATCTGCCGCGCCTGTTCACCGAGTTCCAGCAGCTCGACACCGGCCACAACAAGCATCACCCGGGCACCGGCCTGGGCCTGGCCCTGACGCGCCGGCTGGTGGCAGCCCAGGGCGGCAGCACCGGCGTGCGCAGCCAAACGGGCGTGGGCAGCGTGTTCGAGATCCTGCTGCCGCGCCAACCGCGCAGCGCGCTGATCGGCGCGGCCGAGGCAGTCGGCTCGGGCCTGCGCTGGCTGGTCATCGAGGACGATGCCGGCCAGAGCGCCAGGCTGGTGCAGGCCCTGTCGGTCTACGGGGTCAGAGACTGAGAGGATTTCGAGCGTGACCGAGCAACACCACAAAACGTGCTTGATATTGGCGCAAAGCGCAGCCATAGCCCGGGCTATGGCGAGCATTTGCAACGACGAGCGAGTGCGTTTTGGGGTGCTGAGCGGGCATGATCGAAAAACTCTCAGTCTCTCAGCCGAACAGTGCAAAAGGCTCGAACTGCCCGCGCAGCACCGCCCGGGCATCGCCGCCCAGCCAGCCCTCGATCAGGCTGGCATAGACGCGCCGGAAATCGGTGGTGTGCAGCAGGTTGTCACCGGCGTCCAGGGTGGTCAGGCTGGGCCGCGCGCCATAGTGGCCGCCGCGCACCGGCTGGCCGATCAGGTACATGTGGTTGGCGGTGCCGTGGTCGGTGCCCAGGCTGGTGTTTTCGGGCACCCGCCGGCCAAACTCCGAGAACACCAGCAGGGCCACGTCGCGGGCCCGGCCGATGCGGTCCAGGTCGGCCATGAAGCCGGCCACCGCGTCGGATGCATAACTCAGCAGGCGCTGGTGCTGGTCGGCCTGCTGCACATGGGTGTCGAAGGCATTGTGGCGGTAGGCGCTGTAGTACAGCCGGGTGGGCAGGCCGGCGTGGATCAGCGCGGCGATCTTGGGCAGGTCCAGCGGCACGATGCCGTAGTCCACGGGTGTCTTGTAGCGTGCCCAGGCCTCGCGCACCCGGGTCGACGAGTCGCGTGCGCTCTGCGCCACGTCGCGCATGAAGGCCAGGCTGGAGTTGCTGGCGGGGGCCGGCACATCGGGTGCGGCGTCGAGCACGCTGCGCTGCTCGAACAGGCCTTTGCGGCCGAAGCGTCGAGGGTCATCGAAGGTCAGCGGCAGGTGGTGTCGGGCGCGCACCGCCAGCGACTGGGTCTGGTCGATGTTGACCAGGAATTCGGGCGAGTTCTGCGGGTCGATGGCGTCGGCCAGGCGGCCCATCCAGCCGTGCTCTTCGCCGCTGTTGGGCATCGCGGTGTGCCAGTAGGCCATCGAGGTGAAATGCGAAAACGAGGGCTGGGCATAGCCGCAGCCGTGCACCACCGCCATCCGACCGTCCTTGTACAGGCGCTCGAAGCCGGCCATGCCGGGGTTGAAACCGTGATGCTCGTCGATGATCCGCAGCTGCGCCCGCCGGATGCCCAGGCGCGGGCGCTGGCGGTAATAGGCATCGTCGGCGTAAGGCACCAGGGTGTTCAGACCGTCATTGCCGCCCGACAGCTCCAGCACCACCAGGATCCGCTCGGGATGGCGTGCGTTGGCCGCCGCCGCGGCCTGCTGCAGTGCGCCCGGCAGCAAACCCAGGCCGCCGGCAGCCGCCAGGCCGGCCCGCAGCAGCGTGCGCCGGCTCAGCGCGCCCGGTGGGGAGTGGGGTGAAGGCATGGTGTCAACCCAGTTGGTATTCGGGCAGGGACAGGATCAGGTGCAGGGTCTGGCGCAGTGGCTCGTCCAGGTAGCTGCGGGCGGCGTGTAGGTCGGCAGTGCCCAGCTCGCGTTCCAGGTAGGCCACCAGCCTGGCCCGGGTGGCCGGCGCCACGTCCACGCTCAAGAAGCGCTGCAGCAGCGCATCCACCGCCTGGCGGGCGGTCTTGGCTCCGCCGTCCAGCACGCTTTGCGCCAGTTGCAGGCGCGGCAGGGTGCGCGGTATCGGCTTGACCCGCTCGATCGCCATCTGCCAGCCACGGTAGCTGGCCAGGCGGGTATTGAACTCTTCGTCCCGGTCGGCCAGCTGCATCGAGCTGGAGCTCATCTCCATGCCGTCCAGGCGGATCGCGCTGTTCACGTCCAGGCCCTGGGCCAGCTTGTCGCCCAGTTCGCCGATCTTGAATTCGCCCGAGGGGTAGCGGTCGGGCGGGATGAAGTTGATGTCCGGGTAGACCAGGTCATAGGCAAAGTTGCTGCGCGCGATCAGCAAGCCCGGCGTGATCCAGCTGCGGCCCTGGGCCCAGCCGGCCACGGTGGGCGGGTAGAACAGTTTCTGGCCCAGCGATTCGGTGACCGTGTTGAAGTCGGGCACGCCCGGTATCTGCGCCAGGCCGGCCAGGCGGTAGGTGGCCACCACCAGTTCCACCGGGGGGCGGATGCGGGTGGCCACCGACGCCGGGGCATGGAAATCGCGCGACAGGAAAATCGTCTCCATCAGGGTGGCGATGTCGTAGCCGCTGTCGCGCAGCACCGCCGCCAGCGCGCGCCGCAGCGCCGGGCTCAGGTCCTGGCGCACGAAGTATTGATAAAGCCTGCCGGCGATGTGCTCGGCCGCGGCCGGCTGGTCCAGCAGGGTGTCGATCACGTCGGCGCCGGTCAGGCGGCCCTCGCGGCCCAGCACGCGCTTGATGCCGTCGTCGTGGCGCGCCGGGTCGATGGCAAACACCAGGCCACGGGCATTCCAGCCGGTGAAGGCGCGCGCGGCCTCGCGGATGTCGGCCTCGCTGTAGCGGCCCTCGCCCAGGGTGAACATCTCCATGATCTCGCGCGCGAAGTTCTCGTTGGGCGCTCCCTTGACATTCACGCCGGCATCCAGGTAGGCCAGCATCGCCGGGTCTTGGGCCACGCCGATCAGCAGGTCGCGCAAGCTGCCGTTGCCCTTGTCGCGGAACAGCATGTTCTGGCGCAGCATCTTGCGGTAGTCGCGCACCTTGTCCTCGCTGGTGGCGAAGTGGCCGTGCCAGAACAGCGCCATCTTCTCCTGCAGCGGCCGCGGCGAGACCAGCATGCGCTGGGCCCACCACTGTGCCAGGCGCTGGGTCTCCAGCTTGCTGGCGCGCAGCCAGTAGAAGAAGGTGTTGGTCACCGGCTGCAGCCGGCGGTTGCCGGCTGGCTTGCTAGCCACGCCCAGGGCCTGGCCGTCGCGCTTGGCGGCGTCGGTGGCGGCCGGGCGCGACGCCGGGAAGGGCTCCAGCCCGGGGTCGTGCAAGCCCGATTCATCGAAGGCCACGAAGTCGTCGGGCACCGTCTGCCAGCGCACCAGGCGCCGCACCGCATCCTGGGCGGGCAGGGCGGCCAGCGCTGCGATCTCCTCGGGCCGGCCACCGAAGCCGGCGCGCTGCAGCAGGTGGGCCGCCGCAGCCGGGGTCCACTGCGCGGCGCTGATCGGCCGCAGATCGTCCTGGCCATCGGGCTGCGCGCCGCAGGCAAGCGGCTGTGCCGTGACCCCCACTGCCCACAGCGTTGCCAGCATCATCCACTTCATCGGTCGGGTCTCCTTGCGGCGGGCCGCTCAGACCGGCCTGGCCTCGGGCAGAAAACGCACCCCGCCGCGCGCCATGCCACCGCCCACGCCCACCGGCGTGCCGTCGGCGCGCCAGCAGGCAGCGCCCTCCAGGTCGCCGTTGGCATGGAAGCGTATCGCACCCATGCCGCCGCCCACATTGGCCACCCGCAGCACCGCATGGCCACGCGCGCGCAGGGCATCGGCCACCGTGCCGACGAAGCCCGGCTCCAGCTCCAGATCGAAGCCCTGGGTCCACAGCCGCGGCGCTTCCACCGCCTCTTGCAGGCTCATGCCATGGTCGATCAGGTTGACCAGCGCCTGCAGCACCGACGGAAAGATGCGCAGCCCGCCTGGCAGGCCCAGCGCAAACTGCGGCCGGCCGTCCTTCAGCACGATCAGCGGCGCCATCGACGAGGTCACCCGCTTGGCCGGCGCCAGCGAGTTGGCCCGGCCGGGGCGCGGGTCGAAGACATACAGGTAGTTGTTGGGGATCAGCCCGGTGCCCGGCACCATGTAGCGTGCGCCAAACAGCGAGTTGATGGTCTGGGTGGCGCAGACGATGCAGCCGTCGGCGTCGGCCACCGTGATGTGGGTGGTGTTGGCGCTTTCGCCGGCCGACACGCCGGCGCCCCAGGCCTGGGCCCGGCCCATGTCCAGCGCGGCGCGGCGCTCTGCGGCGTAGCCGGCTGACAGCAGGCGGTCCACCGGCACCGGCACGAAATCGGGGTCGGCGGTGCAGGCCGCGCGATCGGCAAAGGCGATCTTCAGCACCTCGGCCAGCAGGTGGGCGTTGTCAGCGCTGCCGAATCCGGCGCCGCCCACATCGATGCCCGCCAGGATGTTGAGCATCTGGCCGATGTGCAGCGGCCCGGCGCAAGGTGGCGGCGGGCCGCTGATCTCGAAGCCGCGGTAATTGCTGCGCAGCACCGCCATGTCGCTGGTGCGGTAGGCGCGCAGATCGGCTTGCGACAGGTAGGCGCCGTGCTGCTGCATGTCGGCCGCCAGCCGGTCGCCCAGCGCGCCGCCGTAAAGCAGGGCAGGGCCCTCGCGCACCAGCTCGGCCAGGGTGTCGGCATAGGCGCCATTGAGCACCCGCGTGCCAACCTGCAGCGGCGTGCCACCGGGCAGAAAGACCCGCGCGATCTCGGCATCCCGGGCCAGATCGGCGGCGCAGTCGGCCACGCAATCGGCCAGGTAGGCGGTGGCGGCAAAACCCCGGCGCGCATGGCGTTGCGCCGGCTCCACCACATCGGCCAGCGACAGCCGGCCGTGGCGTTGCAGCAGCTGGCACCAGGCCATCAGGTTGCCGGGCACCGCCACCGCTGCCCGGCCCACGCTGTTGCGCCGGCCCAGCGCGTCCAGCGCGCCCGGGGCGGCGGCCGGGTCGGGGCTGAAGGTGTCGGGGCCCACCGCCTGCGGGCAGCGGCCCTGGCCCTCCAGGATGGACTGGGTGCCGTCGGGCAGGCGCAAGTGGGCAAAGCCGCCGCCCAGGATGCCCACCATCATCGGCTCGACCACCGTCAGCGCAAACAGCGTGGCCACCGCCGCGTCCACCGCATTGCCGCCGGCGGCCAGCATCTCGGCGCCGGCGGCCGAGGCCAGCGGGTGGTTGCTGACCACCATGCCGCGGCTGCCGGTGGCCGGGCGTTTCTCGGTCTCGAAGGGCGCGGCAGCCAGGCTTTGCCAGGGGCGCATGGTCGGGTTCTCCTGAAGGGGCTGCTGCCGGTAGGGGCAGGGCAGGGGCCGATCCAGCATAGGCTGGGTCGGCGGTCGGCGCGGCCGCAGTGGTGACAACCCGCACGGGTGTTTGTACGCAGGCGCGCGGGCCTGGCTTTCTGCTGCCCGTGCTTTTATGCTGGCGCGGCAATCAGTCCGGGAGGAGACCCCATGCAGCATGACCTGGTGATACGCGGCGGCGAGCTGGCCGACGGCGACGGCGGCCCCTTGCGCAGCGCCGATGTGGCGGTGGACGGCGGCCGCATCGTCGCCGTGGGTGCGGTGCCGGGCCGCGGCCGCGAAGAGATCGACGCCCGTGGCAAGCTGGTCACGCCCGGCTTCGTCGACATCCACACCCACTACGACGGCCAGGCCATCTGGGACAGCCATCTGCAGCCGTCCAGCTGGCATGGCGTGACCACGGCGGTGATGGGCAACTGCGGCGTCGGCTTTGCGCCGGTGCAGGCGCAGCACCGCCAGCGCCTGGTCGAGTTGATGGAAGGCGTGGAGGACATCCCCGGCAGCGCGCTGCACGAGGGCCTGTCCTGGGCCTGGGACAGCTTTCCCAGCTACCTGGACGCTTTGGCCGCGCGGCCCCGCGACATGGACATCGCCGCCCAGTTGCCGCATGGCGCGCTGCGGGTGGAAGTGATGGGCGAGCGCGGCGCCCGCCTGGAGGCGGCCACCGCCACCGACCTGCAGCGCATGCGCGCCATCGCGGCCGAGGCGATGCGGGCCGGTGCGATCGGATTTTCCAGTTCGCGCTCGGTCAATCACCGTTCGATCAAGGGCGAGCCCACGCCCAGCCTGCGCGCCGCCGAGGACGAGCTGCAGGCCATCGCAGGGGGGCTGCGCGACGCCGGCAGCGGCGTGCTGCAATTCATCTCCGACTTCAATGTGCCCTCGCTCGAGGAAGAATTCGCGATGCTCACCCGCCTGGTGCGCGACTCGGGCCGGCCGCTGTCCTACTCGCTGGCCCAGCGCCCGGCCGCACCCGGACTCTGGCGCCACTTGCTGGGCCTGACCGAGGCGGCCCGGGCGCTGGGCCTGCCGATCACCGCCCAGGTGGCGCCCCGTCCCATCGGCGTGCTGCTCGGCCTGCAGGGCAGCCTCAACCCCTTCTCGGCCTGCCCGGGCTACCGCGCGATCGCTGCCTTGCCGCTGGCCGAGCGGCTGGCGCTGCTGCAGCAGCCGGGGCTGCGCCAGCAGTTGCTGGCCGAGTTGCAGGCGCTGGGCCTGCAGCGCGACCGCAAGCGCGATCCGCTGTTGCCGCGCTTCGATGCCTTCGACCGGGTGTATGTCTTTGGCGACCCACCCGATTACGAGCCCCCGGCCGAGCAATCGGTGGCCGCCCTTGCCGCGCGCCGGGGTGTGACACCGGCCGAGGCGGCCTACGACCTGCTGCTGGGCAACGCCGGCCGGGCCTTTCTGTTCGCGCCCTTTGCCAACTATGCCGAGGGCAACCTCGACGCCTGCCACGACATGCTGGCGCATCCCTGCACCGTGCCCGGCCTGGGCGACGGCGGGGCGCATGTCAGCATCATCAGCGACGGCAGCTTCCCCACCACCCTGCTCGCCCACTGGGGCCGCGATCGGCCCAGCGGCCGCTTCGACATCGGCTGGCTGGTGCGGCGCCAGACCTGGGATACCGCCCGCACCGTGGGCCTGTTCGACCGCGGCCGGGTGCGGCCCGGCTGCAAGGCCGACCTGAACGTGATCGACCTGCCGCGCCTGCAGCTGCTGGCGCCGGTGATGGCCGACGACCTGCCGGCCGGCGGCCGTCGGCTGCTGCAGCGGGCCAGGGGCTATGAGGCCACCATCGTCTCGGGCGTGGTGGTCTCGCGCGAAGGCCAGCCCACCGGTGCGCTGCCGGGCGCGCTGGTGCGCGGGCCGCAGTCGGCACCAACGCCGGTGACGGGCTGAGGCGTGAATACCCGCGTCGTGCTGCGCCAGCGGCCCTCGGGCTGGGTGGATGAGGCCTGCTTCGGGATCGAACAGGTCGACGAGCCGGCCTGCGGCCCGCAGGACGTGCTGTTGCAGGCGGTCTACCTGTCCACCGACCTCTGTCTGCGCGGCCGCATGAATGCCGGGCCCGCGTATGCACCGGGCTTCGAGATCGGCCGGCCCCTTGTTTCGCGGGTGGTGGCCCGGGTGCTCGAATCGCGCCACGCCGGCTTCCTGCCCGGCGACTGGGTCTGGGGTTTTCTCGACTGGGCCGAGCGCTGCGTGACTGTCCGCAGGGTGATCGGCATGATGCGGGGCGAGGCGATCGGCAAGCGACTGGTGCAGGTCATCAGCGTGTAGCCGCTACCCCTTGCAGCATCTGGGCACGGGGGTGCCGGTGATTGGCCTGCACGGCGAGTGAACCGCGGTTCTGGCAGCCTGTGTCACCTGCGCAGCACGGACGGCCCAGGGGTGGCGCCCGCAGCCGCAGGCTACAGTGCGGCGCATGGCATATGAACTGCATTACTGGCCTACCATTCTCGGCCGCGGTGAATTCGTTCGCCTGGCGCTCGAGGCCGCTGGCGCGCCCTATGTGGATGTGGCCCGCGCGCCGGGCGATGCCGGCCTGCCGGCGATGATGCGCCATCTGCAGGACCGCCAGGCCCCGCACCCGCCGTTTGCGCCGCCGTTTCTGAAGGACGGCCCGGTGGTGATCGGCCAGACCGCCGCAATCCTGCACTACCTGGCGCCCACCCTCAAGCTGGTGCCCCGCAACGAGGCGCTGCGCGCCTGGACCCAGCAGATCCAGCTGACGATTGCCGACATGGTGACCGAGGCCCATGACACCCACCACCCGATCAGCAGCGAGCTGCACCATGAAGACCAGCAGCCCGAGTCCTTGCGCCGGGCACGGGTTTTCTGCCAGAGCCGGCTGCCCAAATACCTGGGCTGGTTCGAGCAGATCATCAGCCGCAACCCGGCCGGGCCGCGCTGGCTGGTGGGCGGCAAGCTCAGCTATGCCGATCTGTCGCTGTTTCAGCTGGCCGAAGGCCTGCGCCATGCCTTCCCGCTGGCGGCCGGCAAGGTGCTGGGCACCTGCCCGCAGGTGCTGGGCTTGTGCGCCCGCGTGGCGGTCCAGCCCAAGCTGGCCGCCTACCTGCGCAGCGCGCGGCGGCTGCCGTTCAACGAGCAGGGCATCTTCCGGCGCTACCCGGCGCTGGATCTGGCCTGATCGGCGGCACCGCAGAACCGTACAGCGGCCCCATCGTTTGCCTCTTCACACCGACCCCGGAGACCCTGTCATGCCCTTGAGCACCAGCCACGCCATCGGCCCATGCGATCCGCCCCTGATCGAGGACACCATCGGCGCCCATTTCGAGGCCCTGGCGCGGCGCTACGCGCAGCGCGAGCTGCTGGTCTCCCGGCACCAGGGCCTGCGCTATACCTATGCCGAGCTGGACCACCAGGCCAACTTGCTGGCCAGCGCCCTGCTGCGGTCCGGCCTGGGCGCCGGCGACCGCGTCGGCATCTGGGCCCACAACTGCGCCGAATGGCTGCTGCTGCAGGTCGCCACGGCCAAGGCGGGCATCGTGCTGGTCAACATCAACCCCGCCTACCGTGTCACCGAGCTGGAATACGCGCTGAACAAGGTCGGCTGCAAGATGCTGGTGACCATGACGGCTTACAAGACCAGCGATTATCTGGCCATCGTGCGGGCGCTGGCGCCTGAACTGGCCACCGCCCAGCCGGGGCAACTGCAGGCGGCCCGGGCGCCGCAGCTGCACACCGTGGTGCAGCTGGGCGATGCGCAACAGCCCGGCATGTTGCGCTTTGCCGACCTGTTGGCCCGCGGCCAGGCCGCCGACCCGGCGCTGGCGCGCGTGGGCAGCCTGCTGCGGGCCACCGACCCGATCAACATCCAGTTCACCAGCGGCACCACCGGCTTCCCCAAGGGGGCGACGCTGACCCACCGCAACATCCTGAACAACGGCTTCTTCATCGGCGAGGCGATGCAGCTGACCGAGCACGACCGCCTGTGCGTGCCGGTGCCGCTGTACCACTGCTTTGGCATGGTGCTGGGCAACCTGGCCTGCATCACCCATGGCGCGGCCATCGTCTACCCGAGCGACGGCTTCGACCCGCTCAGCGTGCTGGAGGCGGTGCAGGCCGAGAAGTGCACCGGCCTGCATGGCGTGCCCACCATGTTCATCGCCGAACTGGCGCATCCGCGCTTTGCCGAATTTGATCTGTCCAGCCTGCGCACCGGCATCATGGCCGGCTCACCCTGCCCGATCGAGGTGATGAAGCAGGTGGTGGACCGCATGCACCTGCGCGAGGTGACCATCGCCTACGGCATGACCGAAACCAGCCCCGTCAGTTGCCAGAGCAGCACCCGCACACCGCTGGACCGGCGGGTGTCCACCGTTGGCCTGGTGCAGCCCCACCTGGAGATCAAGGTGATCGACCCGGCCACCGGCCAGACCGTGGCCTGCGGCGTCACCGGCGAGTTCTGCACCAAGGGCTATGCGGTGATGCATGGGTATTGGGGCGACGACGAGAAAACCCGCGAGGCCATCGACGCCGACGGCTGGATGCACACCGGCGATCTGGCGACCATGGACGCTGAAGGTTATGTCAACATCGTCGGGCGTATCAAGGACCTGGTGATCCGGGGCGGTGAGAACGTCTACCCGCGCGAGGTCGAAGAGTTTCTGTACCGCCACCCGGCCGTCTCGGATGTGCAGGTGATCGGCGTGCCCGACCCGCGCTATGGCGAGGAGCTGTGCGCCTGGGTGGTGCTCAAGGCCGGCGGGCAGGCCACCAGCGACGAGATCCGCGCCTTCTGCCAGGGCCAGATCGCGCATTACAAGGTGCCGCGCTACATCAAGTTTGTCGACGCCTTCCCGATGACCATCACCGGCAAGGTCCAGAAGTTCGTGATGCGCGACCAGATGAAGCGCGAACTGCAGCTGCAGGAGAACAAGACCGCCTGAGGCGTCGTCAACGCGCCGCAGGCGGCGGATGGCCGCGTCATTCGTCGTCGTCCGGCCCGTAGTGGCGCATGCGACGCGATTTGGTCTGCAGATAGCCCTGGTTGTGCGGATTGACCGGCATGTGCAGCGGCAGGCGCTCCACCACCTCGATGCCCAGGCGCTGCAGCGCCTCGACCTTGGCCGGGTTGTTGGTCAGCAGGCGCACCTGCCGGATGCCCAGCTGGCCCAGCATGTCGGCTGCCACGGTGTAGTCGCGCGCGTCGTCGGGCAAGCCGAGTAGGCGGTTGGCCTCCACCGTGTCGGCGCCGGCTTGCTGCAGGGCATAGGCGCGGATCTTGTTGACCAGGCCGATGCCGCGTCCCTCTTGCCGCAGGTAGAGCAACACACCGCGGCCGGCAGCGGCGATGGCCTGCAGGCTGGCCTGCAACTGGGCGCCACAGTCGCATTTCAGGCTGTAGAGCGTGTCGCCGGTCAGGCATTCGCTGTGCAGCCGGGTCAGCACCGGCGCGCCGTCGTCCAGCACGCCCAGGCTCAGCGCGGCATGCTCGCCGCTGCCGCGCACGTCCACCAGGCCGTGCAGATTGAACTCACCCCACTGGGTGGGCAGGCGGCAGCTGACCAGCACGCCGGGTGCCGGCGCTGGCGTGGGCGGGGCAGGGGAGGGCGCCTGGCCGGCGGCGCTGGCCAGGCTGTCTGCGATGCCTGCGGCGGCAGGCCGGAGTCGATCATTCATCAGGGAAGCCGTCACCAGGGCCGGACTGCGGTCGAAAGGGTCAAGCCGAATTGTCGGTGATCGGCCGCCCGGGCGTGTGCACCCGTGCGACACCCCCCGCCCGCCCGCCCGCCCGCCCGCCCGCGCTGCCTGCCGGGCGGTCAGACGATGCGGCTCTTGCGGCCAGCCCAGTAGGGGTCGCGCAAGGTGCGCTTGTACAGCTTGCCGGTGGGCAGGCGCGGCAGCTGGTCGGAGAAATCGACCGAGCGCGGGCATTTCAGGTGCGCCAGATGCTCGCGGCAGAAGGCGATCAGCGCCTGCGCCAGCTCGGGCGTGTGGGCCACGCCGGGCACCGGCTGCACCACCGCCTTGACCTCTTCGCCCAGATCCTCGTTGGGCACGCCGAACACCGCCGCGTCGGCCACCAGGGGGTGGGTGATCAGCAGGTTCTCGCATTCCTGCGGGTAGATGTTGACCCCGCCCGAGATGATCATGAAGGTGGACCGGTCGGTCAGGTAGAGAAAGCCGTCGGCGTCCAGGTAGCCCATGTCGCCGACGGTGGACATGCTGCCGTCGGGCGAGCGGGTCTGGGCGGTGCGCTCGGGGTCGTTGAAGTAGACGAAGGGGCTGGCGGTCTTGAACCAGATCTCGCCGGCCTGGCCGCGCGCCACCGGCTGCATCTGCTCGTCCAGGATGTGGATGTCGCCCAGCAGCACCCGGCCGACGCTGCCGCGGTGCGCCAGCCACTCGGGCGTGTTGCAGGCGGTGAAGCCCAGGCCCTCGGTGGCACCGTAGTACTCGTGGATGATCGGGCCCCACCAGTCGATCATCTGCACCTTGACCTGGGCCGGGCAGGGCGCGGCGGCATGCACCGCGATCTTCAGCGACGACAGGTCGTGGCGGCTGCGCGCGTCGGCCGGCAGCTTGAGCATGCGCGAGAACATCGTCGGCACCAGCTGGGTGTGGGTGATGCGGTATTGCTCGATAAGCGCCAAGTAGCGCTCGGGCTCGAAATGCTCCATCACGATCACCGTGCCGCCATGGCGCAGCACCAGGCTCACGTTGGCCAGCGGGGCCGAGTGGTACAGCGGGGCAGGCGACAGGTAGACCATGCCCTCCTCGCACTGCCACAGCTTGCTGAGGAAGCTGAACAGCGGCAGCGGCTCGCTCGGCGGGTTCTCGGGCAGCGGGCGCAGGATGCCCTTGGGCCGGCCGGTGGTGCCCGAGGAGTACAGCATCGCGGTGCCCAGCCATTCATCGGCCACCGGCGTGCGCGGGTAGGGCGCCAGCGCGGCGTCGTGGTCCAGCACCTGGGCCGATCCGGCGCGGGCCGGCAGGTCGTCGCCGCCGCCCACCACCAGGCACAGGGCCACCCGTGGGCAGTGGGCCAGCGCAGCGCGGGCGGTCTCGAAGCCGGTGGCCGAGGTGATCAATACCTGGGCCTCGCAGTTGTTGACGATGTAGGCCAGTTCGTCGGCGGTCAGGTAGCCATTGATGCAGGTGTAGTACAGGCCGCTGCGCTCGCCGGCCATGCAGGACTCGATGTAGCGGTGGTTGTTCTCCATGAACACCGCATAGTGGTCCAGCCGCTGCAGGCCTTGCGCCCGCAGCAGGTGGGCCAACTGGTTGCTGCGGCCGTCCAGCTCAGCGTAGCTCATGCGCAGGCCGTTGTTGGCCATGATGAAGGCGGTGCGGTCGGGGTGCTGCTGGGCAATGTGGGCGGCGTACATGGGCAGGGCTCCGGAGAGGGGCTGGGACGGCGTCGATTGTGGACAGGCCTGCGGTGGCTGCCCAGCGGGATTGCCCCTGGCGCCCGCCCGTACACTGCCTGCGGTCCCGATTCGCCTTGCCACGCCCCGCCGCCGGCCGAGGCCCACCCCCTGTTCCGCCGGCTGCGGCCGCCCTCCCCTTGACGCCCCCTTGACGCCCCCTTGACGCCCCCTTCGCCCATCCCTGCCGGCGCGCTGCGTGCCGATGTGCCGAGCCCTCCGGCGGCGGCGCCTGCCGATGGCGGGCTGCCCGGCGCCGCCGCACCTGGCATCGACGCAGCCGGCCTTGTGGCGTCCGGCCCCGAGGCGTTCACGGCGCTGGGCCTGGACGCACGCCTGGCCGGCGCGGCCTGGTCGGTGGGTTGGGGCCGACCCACGCCGATCCAGGGCCTGGCGCTGCCGCCGGGGTTGGCCGGGCAGGACCTGCTGGCCCGGGCGCCCACCGGGTCGGGCAAGACCGGCGCCTTCCTGCTGCCGCTGCTGCAGCGCCTGTTGGCCGACCCGCGCCTGCCCACCGAGCGGCCGCGCCGGCTGCGCGCGCTGGTGCTGGCGCCCACGCGCGAGTTGGCCGCGCAGATCCACGCGCAGGCCGGGCCGCTGGCGGCCGCCGCCTTGCCCGGCCTGCGCGCGGTGCTGGCGGTGGGCGGCCTGTCGATCAATCCCCAGATGATGGCCTTGCGTGGGGGGGCCCACCTGCTGGTGGCCACGCCGGGCCGTCTGCTCGACCTGCTGGCCCGCCACGCCCTGCGGCTGGACGACCTGCAATGCCTGGTGCTGGACGAGGCCGACCGCCTGCTCGACCTGGGCTTCGCCGATGAGCTGAACCGGCTGCTGCCGCTGCTGCCGCCAGGCCGCCAGACCTGGCTGTGCAGCGCCACCTTGCCCGACGCGGTGCTGGCCCTGGCGCGGCAGTGGCAGCGGCCGGCGCACACGGTGCAGGTCGATCCCGGGGAGGGCGCCGGGGCCGATGCGGCCGACCCGACCGCCGACGCTGCGGCGGGCCCGCGCCAGCGCGCGCTGTGGGTGGACACGGCGCGCCGCACTGCCTTGCTGCGCCACCTGGTGCAGACCGAGGCCTGGCCGAGGGTGCTGGTGTTCGTGGCCACGCAGTACGCCAGCGAGCATGTGGCCGACAAGCTGGCGCGCGCCGGGGTCCGCGCCGCCGCCCTGCACGGCCGGCTCAGCAGCGGCCGGCGCACGCAGGCACTGGCCGATCTGGCGGCCGGGCGCCTGCAGGTGCTGGTGGCCACCGACCTGGCGGCCCGCGGCCTGCACATCGACCAGCTGGCTGCGGTCGTCAACTACGACCTGCCGCGCTCGTCGGTCGACCATGTGCACCGCATCGGCCGCACCGGCCGGGCGGGCGCGCCGGGCGTGGGCATCAGCTTCATCGCCGCCGATGCGCCGGGCAGCGAGGCCCATTTCCGGCTGATCGAGAAGCGCCAGCAGGGGCGGGTGCCGCGCGAGCAACTGGCCGGCTTCGAGCCGCTTGCGCTGCCGGCGCCCGAGCCGGCCGAGCCCGGCGGCGGCGTCAAGGGGCGCCGCAAGAGCAAGAAGGACAAGCTGCGCGAGGCGGCGGCGCTGGCAGGGAAAGCCTGAGTTGCCGGGCGACCGCGCAAGCCCAATAGTCGCAGGCCGAGCAGCGCGCTCCGAGGACGACAGCCATGCCGAACTGGACAGTCGATGACAGCATCCAGCGGACGAGGTACGACAAAGGCCAGGGCCGCACCGACACGCCGGCTGCGGTTCGACGACGATGCCAAGGTCGTCTCGGTGTTCCTGATCGGCGGCCACTACCCGGCCTGAGAGACTGAGAGTTTTTCGATCATGCCCGCTCACCACCCCAAAACGCACCCGCTCGTCGTTGCAAATGCTCGCCATAGCCCGGGCTAT
>JAYUQJ010000083.1:0-14721 GCA_043756825.1 Betaproteobacteria bacterium
CTGCGCGACCTGGGCGGCCTGATCGTGGTCGACTTCATCGACATGGAGGAGAGCAAGAACCGCCGCGAGGTGGAGCAGCGCCTGCGTGACGCGATGCGCCAAGACCGCGCCCGGGTGCAATTCAGCTCGATCAGCAAGTTCGGCCTGCTCGAACTCAGCCGGCAACGCCTGCGCCCGGCGCTGAGCGAGGGCAACCACATCACCTGCCCGCGCTGCAACGGCACCGGCCATATCCGCGACACCGAATCGAGCGCGCTGCAGATCCTGCGCATCATCCAGGAGGAGACCCTCAAGGACAACACCGCCGCGGTGCATGTGCAGGTGCCGGTGGAGGTGGTGAGCTTCCTGCTCAACGAGAAGCGCACCGAGATCACCAAGATCGAACTGAAGCAGCGCTGCACCGTGTTGCTGGTGCCCAACAAGCACCTGGAGACGCCCAACTACAAGCTGGAGCGCCTGCGCCACGACGACCCGCGGCTGGAGAACCTGCAGGCCAGCTACACCATGATCGAGGAGCCTGAGGACGAGGTCTCGATCAGCCGGCGCGAAAAGAGCAAGGCCAAGCAAGAGCCGGTGATCAAGGGCCTGCTGCCCGACCAGCCAGCCCCGGTGGCAGCGCCCAAGGCGCCCGCACCCGCCGCCGTGGCACCCAGCCAAGCAGTAGGACCAGCGGCCGCTGCACCGGCAGCTGCCGCGACCGCGCCCAGTTGGGTGGCGGCGGCACCCGAGACGGCTGCCGGCAGCGGATTCTTCGGTTGGGTCAAGAAGCTGTTCGGCGCACCCGTGCCGTCCCCCGTGCCTGCAGAGGTGGCAGCCCCGGCCGCGCCGCAGGTGGCCAAACCGGCCGACAAACCCGACAGCCGCCGCGATGAAAAGCGCGACGGCCGGCGGGGCGAGCGGGGCGGTCGCAGCGATCGCGGTGGCCGCAACCGCGATGCCAAACCCGGGGAAGCACGCGAGGGTCGCGAGCCCCGCGAGGCGCGCGAGGCCAGGCCGGAGGCGCGCGCAGAAAACCGGGTCGAGGGCCGTCCTGACCACCGCGGTGAACGTGTGCCGCGTGCCGAGGCGCGCCCCGACGGTCGCGGCGATCGGCCCGATAACCGCCCGGAGAGCCGCACAGACAGCCGCCCGGACGGCCGCCCGGACAACCGCCCCGATAACCGGCCGGAGAGCCGCCGCGATGGCCGCCGCCCTGAACGCAGCGACCGCGCAGACACCGGCGCCGAGGCTGACAGCAGCGCCAGCGCGCTGGACGACAGCCCGCGCCGCAGCCCGCGCGCCGAGCGCGATCCGCGCCAGCAGGACCTGATCGAGCAGCAGACCCTGGCCGCGCCGCTGGCCGACCTGGCTGCGGCCGACAGCTCGTCCACCGACCCGGCCGTGGACGCGGCCGACAGCGCCGGCGACGAACAGCGCCGCCGCCGCCGCCGCGGGGGGCGCGCCAACCGCGACGAGGCTGGCAACGAGCTGGCGGTCGACGCCCCCACGGATGCGCCGACCGACGCTGGCACCGACGGCGGCCCCGCGTCCGGCCCGGCGGCGTCTGCCGCTCTGCCCGCCGATGGCCTGACGATCAATGCGCCGCCCACCGACGCCGCCAGCCGCGAACCGCCCGATGGCGAAGCACGCGATGGCGCCAGCCGGCGCCGTGGCAGAGGCCGTGAACGGGCGCGCCGCGACGAGGCCGCGCCGGCCGACCTGACGATCGATGCCAGCGCCGACGCGCCCGGGCAAGTCGCCCCAGCCTCGGCCGAACCGACGTCCGACGCGCCGCCATCAACCCTGCCAGCCACTGCCCCGGTGCTTGCGCCGGTATCTGCGCCGGTGCTTGCGCCGGTATCTGCGCCGGTGCTTTCGCCCTTGGCTGCGCCAGTGGCGCTGCAGTCGAAGCCGGAAGGCGCCCGCACCCCGGTCGCCCCGGTCGCCCAGGCCTTCTTGCTGCCGATCGAGACGCTGCAGCAGATCGCCGAAGGCTCGGGATTGCAGTGGGTCAACTCGGACGCCGAGAAGATCCGCGCAGCCCAGACCGCGCTGGACGCCGAGCCCAAGCCGGTGCGCGTGCCGCGTGAGCGCACTGCCCGGGTGGTGCTCGACGAAGGCCCGCTGGTGCTGGTGGAGACCCGCAAGGACCTGTCGCAATTGAAACTGCCCTTCGAGACCCAGGCCGCGGCCGGACCCCAGGCCTGACGCCCTGGTCCGCTGCATACCCAGCCGCCACGGCCTCTGCCCTGGCGGCTTTTTTCATGCGCGCGAGAATGTTTCTTCTGTCCCTACTGTTTATTCTGTCCCTACTGTCTCTACTGTCTCTACTGTCTCTACTGTCCCTAACCAGCCCGCCATGACCGTCACCCTGAAAAAGCCCGCCCCCCACTGTGTGCCGGTGCACCTGATCGACAGCAGCCGATTCAGCCAGATCGCCGCTGGCCTGCCGTCCGCCAGCCGCCAGTGGCTGGACACCCTGGGGTTCAAGGGCACACCCGACACGCATGCGCTGATCCCCGATGAACAAGGCCGGTTGCAGGCGGTCTGGGCCGGTGTGCGCTCGGCCCACCACCCCTGGGCGCTGGCCGCGCTGCCGCGCAGCCTGCCCGCCGGACGCTATTGCCTCGGCGACGCCGGACTGGCACCTGATCCTCAGGCGGCCGCGCTGTCCTGGCAATTGGGCGCCTATGCCTTCACGCGCTACAAGGCGGCGCGGCGCGCGGCGGCGGAGCTGCATTTGCCGGCCAGCGCGGCGGCCAGCCACGGTCTGCTGCTGGCCCAGGCGATCATCGCCACACGCGACCTGGTCAACACCCCGGCCGAGGACCTGGGCCCCGAGCAACTGGCCGACGCCGTCAAGGCAGTGGCCAAGCAGCACGGTGCGAAGTTCAGGCAGACCGTGGGCGACGCACTGCTCAAGGCCAATTTCCCGGCCATCCATGCAGTCGGCCGTGCCGCCACCCGCGCGCCCCGCCTGATCGAGCTGAACTGGGCGCCGCCCGGCCTGCCCAGGAATGCCCCGCTGCTGGTGCTGGTGGGCAAGGGCGTGTGTTTCGACACCGGCGGGCTCGACATCAAGGGCGCCGACGGCATGCGCCAGATGAAGAAGGACATGGGCGGCGCGGCCCACGCCCTCGGCCTGGCGGCGCTGGTGATGTCGCTGCGGCTGCAGGTCAGGCTCAAGCTGCTGGTGCCGGCAGTAGAGAATGCGATCGCCGGCAATGCCTACCGCCCCGGCGATGTGTTCAAGACCCGGTCCGGCCTGCACATCGAGATCGGCAATACCGATGCGGAGGGCCGGGTGATCCTGTGCGACACGCTGGCCTATGCGGCCGAGTCAGAACCCGATCTGCTGATCGACATGGCCACCCTGACTGGCGCGGCGCGGGTCGCCCTGGGCGGCCAGTTGCCGGCGCTGTTCTGCCGCGACATGGCGCAAGCCCGGGCTCTGGTCGACCGAAGTCTGGCGCTGCACGACCCGCTGTGGCACCTGCCGCTGTGGCAGGACTACCACCCTGGCATCGAAAGCGACATCGCCGACATCGTCAACACCGGCCGCGGGCCGCAGGCCGGCGCGATCAATGCCGCCTTGTTCCTGGCCGACTTCGTGCCGGAGTCGCTGAATTGGCTGCACATCGACCTGTATGCCTGGAACGATGCCAGCCGCCCCGGCCGGCCGGCCGGCGGCGAAGCGCAGACCCTGCGCACGCTGATCGACTGGCTGCAGCAGCGCTACCCGGCCTGAGCGGCTTGCAGGGCAAGGCGGGCAAGGCCCACGCTCTCAGGGCAGCAACTCCAGCGCATGCTGGTAGGCCGGCTCGTGCATCAGCTCGTCCCAGGGCAGCGGCGGCGCCAAGGGCAGCAGGTCCAGGCGGCGCGCCTCGCTGTCGCCATCCGGGCGCCAGCGGCCCTGCTGCCAGGCCTGGTGCAGGCTGTCGAGCAGATCGTCCACCGCCTGCCCGCCGTCGACCGACTGGTTGCACAGCAGCACCATGTCGCAGCCGGCGCCCAGCGCGGCCAGCGCCGCGTCGAGCGGCCCACCGGCCACCTTGGCGCCCTCCATGCTCAGGTCGTCGCTGAAGATTGCGCCCTGGAAGCCCAGGTCGCCGCGCAGGATGTGGCGCAGCCAGCGCTCGGAAAAACCCGCTGGCAGCGCGTCCACCCTGGGATAGATCACATGCGCCGGCATCACGCTGGCCAGGCTGCCGGACAACCATTCATAGGGTTTGGCATCGTCAGCCAGGATCGCCTTGAGGCTGCGCTTGTCCACCGGCACCGCCACATGGCTGTCGGCCTTGACGAAACCATGGCCGGGAAAGTGCTTGCCGCAGTTGGCCATGCCGGCCTGCAGCAGGCCGTGCATCAGGCTCTTGGCCAGCAGCGCCGCCACCCGGGCGTCGCGGTGGAAGGCGCGGTCGCCGATCACGCCGCTGCCGCCGTGATCCAGGTCGAGCACCGGGGTGAAGCTCAGGTCCACCCCGCAGGCGCGCAGCTCGGCACCCAGCACATAGCCCGCTGCGGTGGCGGCATTGGTGGCGGCCATGGCGTCGCGCATCCAGCGCTCGCCCAGCGCAGACATCGGTGGCAAGTGGGTGAAACCGTCGCTGCGGAAGCGCTGCACCCGGCCGCCTTCGTGGTCGACACAGATCAGCACATCGGGCCGCAGGTCCTTGATCTCGGCGGTCAGCGCGGTGAGCTGGGCGCGGTCGCGCCAATTGCGGGCAAACAGGATCAAGCCACCGGTCAGCGGATGCAGCAGGCGGCGGCGGTCAGCGTCATCGAGCTGCAGCCCCGCGATGTCGAGCACCACCGGGGCGTGGCCCGGACTGGCCAATGCGGCCCCTGCCGGCGTCGGCGAGCGGCGGGCAGCGGCGCCCGGGGGGGCGGCAGCGACGGCAGCGACGGCGGTGGCGGCGGTAGCGGGTGCACGGGCGGGTGCAGGGGCGGGTGCACGGGCGGGCGAAGTGGCTTTTCGGCTCATGGCGGGTTGGCTTTCTCTACCACCACGAAGGTGGCGGCGTAATCGGCTTCGTCGGTGACGGTGACATGGGCGCGCAGCGCGCGCGCCTCGAACCAGTGGGCCAGGCCACCGTTCAACAGGATATAGGGCGCGCCGCCGGGCTGGTTGAGGATCTCGCAGGCGCGCCAGCGCATGGGCATGCGCATGCCCAGGCCGACCGCCTTGGCGAATGCCTCCTTGGCCGAGAACCGGGTCGCCAGGTAGGCCACACCGCGCTGCTCGGACCGGGCACGCCGGGCCTGGAACACCTGCAGTTCCTGCGGACCCAGCACCTTGGCCGCAAACCGCTCGCCGCGGCGCGCCAGGGTGGCGCGCAGCCGGCGAATGTCGCAGATATCGGTGCCGATGCCGAAGATCATCGCCCGGCCGGTGCAAACGCGCGCTGGATGCAGGCCTGGTAGGCCCGCACTGTCTCGGCCAGACCCAGCAGCAGGGCATCGGCGATCAGCGCATGGCCGATCGAGACCTCCAGCACGCCGGGCACAGCCTGCAGAAAATCGGCCAGGTTGGCGCGGTTCAGGTCATGACCGGCATTGATTTGCAGGCCCACGGCCATCGCGCCCCGGGCAGCATCGGCGAAGCCGGCCAGCACCTCGGCATGGCGCCCAGTGCCCCAGGCGCTGGCGTAGGTCTCGGTGTAGAGCTCCACCCGATCGGCGCCAGTGGCCCGCGCACCCGCCATCAAGCGGGCGTCCGGGTCCATGAACAGGCTGACCCGCGGGCCCAGGCCCTGGGCCTCGGCCACCAGCGGCTGCAGGCGTGCCAGATCCTCCGGAAATCGCCAACCATGATCGCTGGTGAACTGGCCCTCGCTGTCGGGCACGAAGGTGACTTGCTGCGGCGCCTGGCCGCGCTGGGCCAGCCCCCGCAGCAATGGCATCAGGTTGTGGAAAGGGTTGCCCTCCAGGTTGTACTCGGCCTGCGGCCACTGCTGCAGCAGGCCGGCCAGGTCATATACGTCCTGTTCGCGGACATGCCGGGCATCGGGCCGCGGATGCACCGTGATGCCCTGGGCACCGGCCTCCAGGGCCTGGCGCGACAGCATCACCAGATCAGGCAGGCCCAGGTGGCGGGTATTGCGCAGCAACGCGATCTTGTTGACATTCACCGACAGGGCCGTGCGGTGGCCTCGGTGCTGGGCTTCGGGGGCGACAAGCGGGTTCACGGCGGGCCTGTATCGACTGGAATGGGGGCGGCTGCGCCAGTGTCGTTCATCGTCGGGGGCGCCAGCGGCGGAGGGTCCAGCAAACGCCGCACATCCTGCATCAACTGCCGGGTACGCAGCACCGATGCACCCAGGTGGAAGGCCAGCAGGGCACGCAACTGGGGCTTGAGCAGCGCCAGCGCGCTCGAGGCGGCCTGCGCCAATGCACCCAGATCATCACGGTCAAGCGCCCGCTGCAGTGCCAGCCAGACCGCGCCGTCCACCCCACCGGGCGCCGCCGCCGGGCTCAGGCCGACCTCGGCCAGCAGCTGGTAGGTGCGCCCGGGCTGCACCGGCAGCTGGGTGCTGGTGGTCAGGCCCAGCGCCGGCAACACGCCGGTCTCGCGCAGCAGCAAAAACTCGAAGGCCCGCAAGGCCGGCTCTTCGTCGCCAAGGCTGAGGGTCTGCAGCGTCTGCGCATAGGCGTCGAACAGGCGCTCATGCGGATCGGCGCGGGCCAGCAGCTTCATCAGCAGCTCGTTGAGGTAGAAGCCGGCAAACAGCCGCATCGACGGCAGCGCCCGGCTGCCACCGGCGTACTCGGCCGAGCGCAGGGTGAGGATGTCGGCGCCCTCCTCGACCCTGGCCTTGCCGGTGAGCACCAGTACCCGTTGAAAGGGCATCAGCACCGGCCGCAACTGCGAATAGGGCCGCTTGGCCCCCTTGGCCACCACCGCCACGCGACCGCGGTCGCGCGTGAACAGGTCGAGGATCAGGCTGGTTTCGCTCCAGTCCCAGTGGTGCAGCACGAAAGCGGGCTGCGGACCGGCGCGGCTCACCATGCCGGATCACTCGTAGCCGTAGGAGCGCAGATGTTCTTCGCTGTCGGCCCAGCCCGAGCGCACCTTCACCCAAAGTTCCAGAAAGACCTTGGACCCGGTGAGTTTTTCCAGCTCGACCCGGGTTTCACTGCCGATGCGCTTGATCAGTTCACCGCCATCGCCGATCACCATGCCCTTGTGGGCATCGCGCTCGACCACGATCGTGGCGGCGATGCGCCGCAGATTGCCCTCTTCCTCGTACTTGTCGATCACCACCGTGGCGCTGTAGGGCAGCTCGTCGCCGGTCAGGCGGAACAGCTTCTCGCGGATCAGCTCCGACGCCATGAACTTGTCGCTGCGGTCGGTGAGCGCGTCCTCCTCATAAAGCCAGGGCTGTTCGGGCAGGTAGGGCTCAACGATCTTGAACAGGCGCTCGACATCGCCCGGCCGGGTGGCCGACATCGGCACGTACTCGGCAAAGGCATGGCGCTCCTGCATCGACTTGAGCCAGGGCATCACGTCGGTGCGGCGGGTGATGACATCGAGCTTGTTGGCCACCAGAAACACCGGTTTGTCGGGCGGCATCAGGGCCAGCACCTTGGCATCGTCCAGGCCGAACTTGCCGGCCTCGACCAGAAACCACACCACATCCACATCGCCCAGCGCGGCGGTGACGGTGCGGTTGAGGTTGCGGTTGAGCGCCGTACGGCCGCGCACCGCCTGGGTCTGGAACCCCGGGGTGTCGACGAACACATACTGGGTCTGGTCCAGCGTGCGGATACCGGTGATGCGGTGGCGGGTGGTCTGGGCCTTGCGCGAAGTGATGCTGATCTTCTGCCCCACCAGGGCATTGAGCAGGGTGGACTTGCCCACATTCGGTCGACCGACGATGGCAATCGTGCCGCAGCGCTGGCCCAGCGGCGTGCTGTCGTCCGCAGCGGGCCCGGTCGGTACGGGCAAGGCCGGCGCGCCGGTGCTATCGATGGTTGAGGTCATGGGGGTTGGCTTCGGGCGCTGGGCCGACAGGGCGCACAGACAGGGTGTCGGGGATAGGGTGTCGGGATAGGGGTCGGCGCACGGTTCAGCTGCGCAAGGGGCCGTCGGGTACATCGCTGGCCAGCAGCCGAGCCAGCATGCGGCGCGCGGCCTCTTGTTCGGCGATGCGGCGCGACCGGCCTTCGCCCAGCTCGGCCAGTGCCAGCGCTGGCACCGCGCACTCCACTTCGAAAGTCTGGGCATGCGCCTGGCCCCGGGTGTTGACGATCCGGTAGACCGGCACCGGCAACTTGCGTGCCTGCAGCCATTCCTGCAGTTCAGTCTTGGCGTCCTTGCGCCAGCTGTCGGCCTCGGTGCTGTCGATCAACTCGCCAAACAGCTTGCGCACCAGGCGGTCGGCGGCGGCCACGCCGTCATCCAGGTAAATCGCACCGATCAGCGCCTCCAGCGCATCGGCCAGGATCGACGGCCGCTGCGCTCCGCCGCCACGCGCCTCGCCCTCGGACAAGCGCATCACCTCGGGCAGGCCCAGGCCCAGGGCGGCGCGGTGCAGGCTGTCTTCGCGCACCAGATGGGCCCGCACCCGGGTGAGATCGCCTTCGTCCGACCCGACGAAGCGCTCATAGAGCAGGCCCGAGACGGTCAGGCTCAGCACCGCATCGCCCAGAAACTCAAGCCGCTCGTTGTGGTCGGCGCCAAAGCTGCGGTGGGTGATCGCGCGCTGCAGCAGGCCGGGATCGGCAAAGACATGTCCCAGGCGGGCCTGCAGCGCATCCAGTCGAGAATCGGTTGTCGGCAAGGTCAGCAATCCAGTAGGCGGGCCACAACCCCGTGTGCCAGGGTGCGGGTCGCCAGTTCAGCGAGACCGCCCACCGTACTTGATCAGCAGGTAGGCAGGCCCGAACAGGGGGATTTCCTTCTCGTAGGCATAGCTGATCACCACTTTGTCGTTCTCCTTGGTGATGTCAAGGTCCCTGCCCGCCACCGAGACGATGGTGGCGTCCACCGTCTTTTGTCGGTCAAAAGCCTGGCGGATCTCGGTCACGGTGGACGGCGGCGCCGCAGCCAGCCGGTCGATCACGCCTTGCACCGTGTAAGCCTCGCTGACGGTGGGAATCACGCGCACCAGCAGGTAGCCGCTGAACCCGAGCAATATGGTCCAGCTGAGCAGACCGATCAGGGTGATGCCGCGCTGACGGGCGATCGAACGGCGATGCGATGTCATGCTGCCCCGCTTGCTGCAGGCCGAATCAGTCAAAGGTGCCGATGCGGCGCAGGTTGCCAAAATTCATCCAGACCATGAAGGCCCGGCCGACCAGGTGGTCGTCCGGCACGAAACCCCAGAAGCGTGAATCCTGTGAATTGTCGCGGTTGTCGCCCATCACGAAGTAGTGACCGACAGGCACCTTGCAGCTTACGCCCTCGACGGTGTAGCGGCAGTTGTCGCGGAAATTCACAAAACTGTCCAGCGGCCGGAAGATCGATGGCCGGCGCGGGTCGACCAGGATGCCGTGGGGCACCTGGCCCAGGGTCTCGGCAAACCTGGGCGCATAGCGCAAGCTGTCTTCATCGTAGTAGTCGCCCTGCGACTGCAAGGGCACCTTCTGTCCGTTGATGCTCAGGGCCTGCCCGGTATACACCAGCTCATCGCCCGCAACCGCCACGACCCGCTTGATGTAGTCGATGCGCGGATCGACCGGGTAGTGAAACACCACCACATCGCCGCGCTGCGGGTCCTTGTTGGCGATGAGTTTGGTGCCCGTGACAGGCATGCGGATGCCGTATTGAAACTTGTTCACCAGGATCAGGTCACCCACCAGCAGCGTGGGCACCATCGACCCCGACGGGATCTTGAAGGGCTCGAACAGGAAGGACCGCAGCAGAAACACAGCGCAGATCACCGGAAACAAGCCCGCCGTCCAATCCAGCCACCAGGGCTGCATCAACAGCCTGTCGCGGGTAGCGTCAACATCGCCATCGACCCGGTTGATGCCCAGCTTGCCCAGCTCGGCGCGGCGTTGCGCATCCTGGGCCAGGAAGGACTCGGCGGCCTTCAGCCGCCCCGGCGCGAAGTGAAACCGCTCGGCCAACCAGTACACCAGCGTGACCAGGGTCAGCACGAAAAGCAGCAGCGAAAAATTGCCTATCCAGTGGCCCAGCCACCATCCAGCGCCATAGACGATCAGGGCGCCGTACAGCACGGCGGTGAGTGCGCTCATCATGGGATTCTTGGGGGTTAGTCTTCGACCTGGAGGATGGCCAGGAAGGCCTCTTGCGGCACTTCGACCGACCCGATCTGCTTCATGCGCTTCTTGCCGGCCTTCTGCTTTTCAAGCAGTTTCTTCTTGCGGCTGATGTCGCCCCCATAACATTTTGCCAGCACGTTCTTGCGCAGGGCCTTGATGTTCTCGCGGGCAATGATGTTGGCGCCAATGGCGGCCTGGATCGCCACGTCATACATCTGGCGCGGTATCTGCTCGCGCATCTTGGCCGCCACCGCCCGGCCGCGGTACTGGCTCTGCACCCGGTGCACGATGATCGACAGCGCGTCGATACGGTCGCCATTGATCAGCAGGTCGACCTTGACCACGTCGGCCGCGCGGTACTCCTTGAACTCGTAATCCATGCTGGCATAGCCGCGCGAAACGCTCTTCAACTTGTCGAAGAAATCCAGCACGATCTCGGCCAGCGGCAGCTCATAGGTCAGCATCACCTGGCGGCCGTGGTACGCCATGTTCAGCTGCACGCCACGTTTCTGGTTGGCCAGCGTCATGACCGCGCCCACGCTGTCCTGCGGCATGTACAGGTGCACGGTGACGATGGGCTCGCGAATTTCCTTGATGCGGCCCAGGTCGGGCATCTTGCTGGGGTTCTCGATCAGCATCACGGTGCCGTCGTTCAACTCCACCTGGTACACGACGCTCGGCGCGGTGGTGATCAGGTCCTGGTCGAATTCGCGCTCCAGCCGCTCTTGCACGATTTCCATGTGCAGCAGGCCCAGGAAGCCACAGCGAAAACCAAAGCCCAGGGCCTGGCTGACCTCGGGTTCATAGCGCAGGCTGCTGTCGTTGAGCTTCAACTTCTCCAGTGCGTCCCGCAACTGGTCGTACTCGCTGGCCTCGGTGGGGTAAAGGCCTGCAAAGACCTGTGGCTGGATTTCCTTGAAGCCCGGCAGTGCAACGGTAGCGGGGCCGGCGTTGTTGGGCAGCTTCTTGTCGAGCGTGAGCGTGTCGCCGACCTTGGCCGCCTGCAGCTCCTTGATGCCGCAGATGATGAAGCCCACCTCGCCCGCCTTCAGGCTGTCGCGCGGCATGCTTTTGGGCGTGAAGACACCCATCTGCTCGATGCCGTAAACGGTGTTGGTGGCCATCATGCGGACGCGCTCGCCCCTCGACAGGCTGCCGTCCACCACACGCACCAGCATCACGACGCCGACGTAGTTGTCGAACCAGCTGTCGACGATCATGGCGCGCGGCGGACCGTCCGGGTTGCCACGCGGCGCGGGCATGCGGGTGATGACGGCTTCCAGGATCTCGTCCAGGCCCATGCCGGTCTTGGCCGAACAGGGAATGGCGTTGTCGGCGTCGATGCCGATCACGTCCTCGATCTCGCTCTTGGCGTTTTCGGGGTCAGCGTTGGGCAGGTCCATCTTGTTGAGCACCGGCACCACTTCGACGCCAAGCTCGAGCGCCGTGTAGCAGTTGGCCACCGTCTGCGCTTCCACACCCTGTGACGCATCCACCACCAGCAGCGCGCCTTCGCAGGCCGACAGCGAGCGGCTGACTTCATACGAGAAGTCGACGTGCCCTGGTGTGTCGATGAGGTTGAGGTTGTAAACCTTGCCGTCGCGCGCCGTGTAGCTCAGCGCTGCGGTCTGCGCCTTGATGGTGATGCCGCGCTCGCGCTCGATGTCCATCGAGTCGAGCACTTGCGCTTCCATTTCGCGGTCTGAGAGGCCACCGCAGCGCTGGATGATGCGGTCGGCCAGCGTGCTCTTGCCGTGGTCGATGTGGGCAATGATGGAAAAATTACGGATGTGATTCATCGAAGCCCCGGTGGGCGCGGCGAGCGCAACTCACGCTTGAGCGTGGGCATGCGAAGTGCATAAAAAAAGGCGCGTCGAATGAGTGACGCGCCTTCCAACGAAACGTATGGCAACTGCTTGTTGGGATTTCATTGTAGCCAATGCCACCTTGCTGGAACCCGCGCCAACCCTTGATATTTCGCCGTTGCGGGGTACCAACATGGAAATCCATCAACAGCTTATCCACATTCCCTTGTGGATGCGCTGGGGACAGTGTCGATCACGATCAGTCCGTCCACCAGGCGCCTGGAAAGCCGGTAATTCAAGGCGCAATTATAGGTGCGGCGGCGAGCAATACCTCGGGAACGCGGACAAACGTGAGTGCAAGCTCACATTCGGTGGTCGATTGGCAACGTCGGCCAATTTCATCAGGCGGAAAGACCTGATCGTCCAGTCAGCTGAGGGGCTTGACCTCCGCATCTAGCGTGCAGTCGGCCGGATCACGACGTAGTTGGTCCACTCGCCGCGGCGCACCATCGCACTGATCGGGCGCGACTTGTCTGCCTTCGCAACAAGCGCATTGAACTGCTTGGCGTCAGTGACCTCGGTGTTGTCGAGCGTGACGATGACGTCGCCCTCGCGCAGTCCCGCTCGCGCCGCAGGACCCTCAGCCGTCTCGACACGCACGCCCCCGCGCAGTTTCAGCTCCCGCTTCTGCGCCTCAGTGAGGTCGGACACGGCCAGCCCGATCACCGTCTTGGGCTGCGCCGGCTGCGTTTCCCCAGCTTGGGTGACGCGGCGGGGCTTCTCCGGCTCGAATTCGACCACAGTCACCGCGATGTCGCGGTTCGCGCCCCGGCGGAAGACCTGCAGCGTGGTCTTGGAACCTGGCTTCGTGCCGCCGACGATGCGCGGCAAGTCGCCAGACTTGTCGACTGCCTTCCCGTCCACCTTGGTGATGATGTCGCCGGCCTCGATGCCCGCCTTGTCGGCCGGTCCGCCTGCCTCGACGCCCGTCACAAGAGCACCTGCGGGCTTGCCCAATCCAATCGACTCTGCGACCTCCTTGGTCACCGGGGCAACCGTGACACCGATACGGCCACGAATGACGCGTCCGCTGGCGCGCAGCTGGTCCGAGACACGCATCGCCTCGTCGATCGGGATCGCGAACGAGATGCCCATGTATCCGCCCGAGCGGCTGTAGATCTGCGAATTGATGCCGATGACTTCGCCGCGCATATTGATCAACGGCCCACCCGAGTTGCCTGGATTGATCGCCACATCGGTCTGCAACAACGGCAGGAACTCCCCCGTGTCTCGCTGCTTGGCGCTGACGATGCCCGCGGTCACGGTGTTGTCGAGGTTGAACGGTGAGCCAATTGCGATCACCCAGGCGCCGACCTTGACCTGATTGACGTCGCCGACCTTCACAGTCGGCAAACCGACGGCGTCGATCTTGACCACCGCGACATCAGTGCGGCGGTCGGCGCCGATGATTCGCGCCTTGAATTCCCGCTTGTCGGTCAACGTGACGATGACCTCGTCGGCACCGTCGACCACGTGCGCATTCGTCATCACATAGCCATCGGCGGTGAGCACGAAGCCGGAACCCACGCCGCGTTGCTGCGGCTCATTGTCCTCGTCGCGCGGCCCCCCGCGGCGCGGCTGCTGGGGGTTGTTAGGCATGGGAATGCCGAAACGGCGAAGGAACTCGCGCATCTGCTCGTCGATCTCGCCGCCGCCCCCTGGCGCCGCAGAGCGGCTGCGTTCAGCGGTACGGATGTTGACCACGGCCGGACCCACCCGCTCGACCAGTTCGGTGAAGTCGGGCAACTCACGTGGCTGCGCAAGCGCGGGCAGTGGCGGACCGGCAGTAGCGACCACGACCAGCGTGGTCATGCCGGCACAGAGCACTCGGCGCAACGAAGTCAAGGAAGCATCAAAGGTGGTGTGGTCGCTCATGGATTCAAGGTTCTTCTGTGAATGTGGAACATCAACGCAGGCGCTCCAGCGCCGCGGCAAACTTCTTCAGGGTGGCCATGGGTACGTCGCCCATGACCGTAATCCAGGACGGGCCGTGGGGTTGCATCAGGGTGTGCGTGGCGCCGAAGGCGACTGTGCCTGGACGGTGGCGGTCGGCACGAAAGGGCTCGATGAACACCGAAACATGGGTCAGGCCGTCCGAGAAAATAGATTGCAGCACGTCGCCTTGGGAATTTCCCACGCCGTCGCTCGCCGTCGCCATGCCGCGCTTGACGCAACTGACCTGCCTGAAACCAGCGACCGGCGGCGTCAACCGCCAACCTTCGGCCTCGAGCGCCGTACGTTGAGGCGCGCTGCGAAGCACACGGTACCCCTCCAGATTCTTCATCGGCACCAAAACCGAATCAGGTTGCGCCTTCACGCCAATTTTCACCTCGGTAAAGGCCGCAGCCTCGAGGACACGGCCATCGGGCGCCAATACATCGGCCCGCAACAACAGGCCACTGGCCCGGTCCGCCCACAGGCGTTGAGCGAACCGATGAGAGTCCTTCGGACGCAGCACGAACACTACCGCTTCGAGGCCGGCAACACGATCCCCGTTCTCGGCCAGCATGTCATACCGCTCGAGCAGTTGATCCTCGCTGCCACTCAACACCGCGGGAAACAGTGCCACCGACTCGCGCAGTTCAAGGCGAGCCACCTTGGCCGCGGGCCAAAGTGTCAGCACCTGGTCATTGTGTCGGTAGACGCG
>JAYUQJ010000084.1:0-5049 GCA_043756825.1 Betaproteobacteria bacterium
ACCCCGCCCGATGCAAAATCGGGCGGGGTTTGTTGCTTTGGTCAAACGATTATCTTGGTTCACATTAGCGACCGAACTTCTCAGCCAATGTACTCATCCCCCTTGTAGCGGTGAACTCGATCGCGAGAATGGCAATATCGTGGCGATGACGCTGACGCCGCCTCGATCATTTTAGAAAGGAACTTGCAGGTATGAGCACTCAGAATCTCAATAACTTAGCGACGCTCATCCACCGCGAGCGCGATTCCTTACTCGCGCATGCACTGAATCAGTGCCGTGCGCACTGTTTTGGGATCGCAGTGCGCGGGCATGCAGGCCGGTGACGGGCGCACCAGCGCACCAATCCAGGCACAAAATTTGCTAGCTTGGTGCGCTGGCAGTCCGCAATGGTGCGAAATGCCGACAAGACATGCAGGAGACTTCCGATGGATCAGGTCAAGCAAGGCGCCGATGCCTTGTTCATATTGCTCGGCGCGATCATGGTGCTGGCCATGCACGCCGGTTTTGCCTTTCTCGAACTGGGCACGGTGCGCAAGAAAAACCAGGTCAATGCCCTGGTCAAGATACTGGTGGATTTCTCGGTCTCGACCATCACCTACTTCTTCGTCGGCTATGCGGTGGCCTACGGCACTGGTTTTTTGGTCGGGGCCGAGTCGCTGGCGGCCAAGAACGGCTACGAGCTGGTCAAGTTCTTCTTCCTGCTGACATTTGCCGCGGCGATCCCGGCCATCGTCTCGGGCGGCATTGCCGAACGCGCCCGCTTCGGCCCGCAACTGATCGCCACTGCGGTGCTGGTAGGTGTGGTCTACCCGCTGTTCGAGGGCGTGGCCTGGAACCAGAAGTTCGGCATACAGGCCTGGATCAAGGCCACCACCGGCGCCGAGTTCCATGACTTTGCCGGCAGCGTGGTGGTGCATGCGGTGGGCGGCTGGATCGGCCTGGTCGCGGTGCTCTTGCTGGGCCCGCGCGCCGGCCGTTACCGCAAGGACGGCGTGATCAGCGCCCACCCGCCGTCGAGCATCCCCTTCCTGGCGCTGGGCGCCTGGATTCTGGCAGTGGGCTGGTTCGGATTCAATGTGATGAGCGCCCAGACCGTCGACAAGATCAGCGGCCTGGTGGCCGTGAACTCGCTGATGGCGATGGCGGGCGGCACCTTGGTGGCGACCCTGATGGGCAAGAACGACCCGGGCTTTGCCTACAACGGCCCGCTGGCCGGCCTGGTGGCGGTGTGCGCCGGCTCCGACGTGATGCACCCGGCCGGTGCGCTGCTGGTGGGTGGCATCGCCGGGGCGATCTTCGTCTCGATGTTCACGCTGACCCAGAACAAATGGAAGATCGACGACGTGCTGGGCGTCTGGCCCCTGCACGGCCTGTGCGGCGCCTGGGGTGGCATCGCCTGCGGCCTGTTCGGCCTGCCGGCGCTGGGTGGCCTGGGCGGGGTGAATCTGGGCGCGCAGCTGATTGGTACCCTGCTGGGCGTGGCCTGGGCCCTGCTGGGCGGCTGGGTCGTCTATGGCGGGCTCAAGCGGGTGATGGGACTGCGCCTGTCGGCCGAGGAGGAGTTTGAAGGCGCCGACCTGTCGATCCACAAGATCGGCTCGACGCCCGACCGCGAGGTCAGCTGGTAGGCGGTGTCGGGCGGGGCGCGCGGTGTGCAGCGCGCCAGGCTGGCCCGCGCGGCTGGCGCTCAGCGGCCTGTTCCGGTGTCATGTTGCCATTTCGGCAGCGGTGAGCCGCAATCGCTGCAGAACAGCGCCTGCGGCGCATGCCCTTCACTCAGGCAGGCATGGCAGGTGCGGGTGGTCGGCGCGTGGCGCATCCTGTGCGCTGTGAACTCGGCGCTGACGATGCCGGTGGGCACCGCCAGCGTGCCCCAGCCCAGCAGCATCATGAGGGACGCCAGCATGCGGCCCAGGTCGGTCTTGGGCGTGATGTCGCCAAAGCCCACCGTGGTCATCGTGGTGATGGCCCAGTAGACCGCCACCGGGATGCTGGTGTAGCCATTGGCGGGGCCCTCCACCACGTACATCAGCGTGCCCATCACCACCACCACCAGCATCACGAAGGACATGAACACCAGGATCTTGCGGCGTGATGCCATCAGCGCCTCCCCGAGCGCGCCGAACTCGGCCACGTAGGCGCCCAGCTTGAGGATCCGGAACACCCGCAGCAGGCGCAGCACCCGCACATCGATCAGCGCATGCAGGCCCGGCACCAGGATCGCCAGATAGGTGGGCAGCAGGGCCAGCAGGTCGATGATGCCGAAAGCGCTGCGGGCATAGCGCCCCGGGTGGCGCACGCAGGCCAGGCGGCAGATGTACTCCACCGTGAACAGCGCCGTGAAGCCCCATTCCAGCGCATTGAACAAGTCGCTGTAGCGGGCGTGCACGCTGGCCACGCTGTCGAGCATCACCACGCCCACGCTGGCCACGATCAAGCCGATCAGGGCCAGGTCGAAGGCCCGGCCGGCTCGGGTGTCGGCCTCGAAGATCACGGTGTACAGGCGCAGCCGCCAGCCGGTGACCGGGCGGCCGAAGTCCAGGGCCGGGGTGCGGGCCTTGCGCGCGGCGCCTGGCGACTGCGGGGCTGTGGGTTGGATCATGGCCGGTATGGTAATCAGGCCAAGGCAGCGACAATCGGCCCCCGCCCTGCTGCAGCCCACCGTGACCCTTGCCCCTCCCAACGCCCACGCTGTCAAGGCCCCGGCCGCAGCCGCCAGCAAACCATTGACCAGCTACCGGCCGCACTGGGCCAAGCGCTTCGGGGTGGCCGGTTTCCTGCCCACCAGCCGCGCCGAGATGGACGCGCTGGGCTGGGACAGCTGCGACATCGTCATCGTCACTGGCGACGCCTATGTCGATCACCCCAGCTTCGGCATGGCGGTGATCGGCCGCACGCTGGAGGCCCAGGGTTTTCGGGTCGGCATCATCGCCCAGCCCGACTGGACCTCGGCCGGGCCCTTTGCCGCGCTGGGCCGGCCGAACCTGTTCTTCGGCGTCACCGCCGGCAACATGGATTCGATGATCAACCGCTACACGGCCGATCGCAAGGTGCGGCGCGACGATGCCTACACGCCGGGGGGCCAGGGCGGTGAACGGGGATCGAGGCCCGACCGCTGCTCGCTGGTCTACACCCAGCGCTGCCGCGAGGCTTTTGCCGAGGTGCCGGTGGTGCTGGGCGGCATCGAGGCCAGCCTGCGCCGCATCGCCCACTACGACTACTGGCAGGACAAGGTGCGACGCTCGATCCTGGTGGACGCCCAGGCCGACCTGCTGCTCTACGGCAATGCCGAACGGGCCATCATCGAGATCGCCCACCGCCTGGCCAAGGGCGAGCCGGTACGCGCGATCACCGACGTGCGGGGCAGCGTCTTTCTTCGGCGGGACGACGATCCCACGGCCCAGGGCTGGTTCGAGATCGACAGCAGCGATCTGGACCTGCCCGGACGCATGGACCAGCACATCAACCCCTACCAGAGCACGGCCGAGCAGGCGTCCGGGCAGGGTGGCAGCTGCGCCACCCAGGCCGGCGAACCCGCTGCGGCGTCCGCTGGCAGCGCGGTACAGCCGATCAGCTTCGTGCGCAAGCCAGCACCCAAGGCGAGCGGCCGCATCCAGATGCCGCCCCGTGAGCGCAGCGTGATCCGCCTGCCCTCCTTTGAGGCGGTCAAGCGCGACACGGTGTTGTATGCCCATGCCAACCGGGTGCTGCACCTGGAGACCAACCCGGGCAATGCGCGGGCGCTGGTGCAGCGCCATGGCGACCGGGATGTGTGGATCAACCCGCCGCCGATCCCGCTGTCCACCGCCGAGATGGACCATGTCTTCGACCTGCCCTATGCCCGCAGCCCGCATCCGCGCTATGCCGACGAGCAGAACCGCCATGACGGGCCGACCAAGATCCCGGCCTGGGAGATGATCCGCTTCTCGGTCAACATCATGCGCGGCTGCTTTGGCGGTTGCAGTTTCTGCTCGATCACCGAGCACGAGGGCCGCATCATCCAGAGCCGCAGCGAGGACTCGGTGATCCGCGAGATCGAGGCCATGCGCGACCGGGTCGACGGCTTTACCGGCGTGGTGTCCGACCTGGGCGGCCCCACCGCCAACATGTACCGCCTGGGCTGCAAGAGCCCGGCCATCGAGGCCGCCTGCCGCAAGCCCAGCTGCGTCTACCCCGGCATCTGCCCCAACCTGAAGACCGACCACCAGCCCTTGATCCGGATGTACCGGCGGGCGCGTGCGCTCAAGGGCGTGAAGAAGATCCTGATCGGCTCGGGCCTGCGCTACGACCTGGCGGTGCAGTCACCCGAGTACGTCAAGGAGCTGGTCACTCATCATGTGGGCGGCTACCTGAAGATCGCGCCCGAGCACACCGAGGGCGGGCCCTTGAGCATGATGATGAAGCCCGGCATCGGCAGCTATGAGCGCTTCAAGGCGATGTTCGACCAGTACAGCGCCGAGGCCGGCAAGCAGCAGTACCTGATCCCCTACTTCATCGCCGCCCACCCCGGCACCCGCGACGAAGACATGCTGAACCTGGCGCTGTGGCTGAAAAAGCATGAGTTCCGGCTCGACCAGGTGCAAACCTTTTTGCCGACGCCGATGGCGCTAGCGACAACCATGTACCACACCGAAAAAAACCCGCTGAAAAAAGTGCTCGGCGGCAAGGGCGAATCGGTGCGGGTCATCCGTCAGGGCCGCACGCGGCGGCTGCATAAGGCCTTTTTGCGTTATCACGACGCGGAAAACTGGCCGCTGCTGCGCGAAGCCCTCACCGAAATGGGACGCGAAGACTTGATCGGCAACAGCAAGAAGCATCTGATCCCGCTGTACCAACCTGCGGGTACCGGCAAGCAACCAGAAGGCACGCGCGCACCGCGCGCTGAAGGCGTTGCCCGCGGCAAACCCGGGGCGAACAAGCCGGGCTCGGCCAGATCAGGGCAACCCCGACCCGCCCCCGCCAAACCGGGACAGGCAAAATCCGCGCAGCCCAAGCCCAGCGCCGCAGGCAAACCCACGGCAGGCAAGCCTGCCCCCGCCAGCCGCGGCC
>JAYUQJ010000085.1:0-5049 GCA_043756825.1 Betaproteobacteria bacterium
CCCCGGCCTCGGGCCCGGCCGCAGCGCCGGCGCCGCCGACCCCGGGGCAACCGCCGCCGTTCGCGGTGGTGATGAAGGACGCCAAGAAGATCGACGGCCTGATCACCGCCTGGCAGAAGGACGACAAGGTCTGGCTGGAGCTGCGCCCCGAAGACTTTGAACAGCCCCTGTTCTTCTCGCCCAAGCTGCGCACCGGCATCGGCGAGCAACTGCTGTTCGGCGGGATGATGCTGCCCTCGCCGAGGCTGGTGCAGTTCCGCCGCGTGCACAACCAGGTGCAGCTGATCGCGATCAACCCCGAACAGGTGGCCCGCCCCGGCACGCCCGAAGCGCGTGGCGTGGCTTCGGCCCAGTCGCCCAGCCTGCTGGGCAGCACTGGGGTCGCCAGCCAGCCCCATCCCGAGCGCAAGACGGTGCTCGTCGATGCGGGCGCCCTCTTTGTCAGCGACATGATGGGTCTGGGCGCGGTGCTGCAGCGCAGCTACCGCCAGAGCTATGGCTTCGACGGGCGCAACTCGGCCATCACCGGCGTGCGCGGCAAGCGCGACCTGCTGGTGATCGAGACCAACAACCACTACGCCACCGCCGCGATTGCAGTGCCCACGCCCGGCGCACCGCCGGGTGCGCCGCTGCCCACCACGCCCCGGGGCCTGCAGGACGCGCGCAGCCTGTTCCTGGGCCTGCATTACTCGCTGGCCCGCCTGCCCGAGGTGACGATGACGCCCCGGCCCGCCGACGCGCGGATCGGCCATTTCGTCGAGGCCGTCGACGACTTCAGCGACGATCTGGCACGCAGTCCGCGCCAGCGCTTCGTCAACCGCTGGCGGCTCGAGAAAAAAGACCCGGCGGCCGAGTTGAGCGAACCGGTCAAGCCGATCACCTACTGGCTCGACCGCAACGTGCCCGTCAAGTACCGCGAGGTGCTGACGGCCGGCGTGCTGGAGTGGAACAAGGCCTTCGAGAAAATCGGCTTCAAGAACGCCATCGAGGTCAAGCAGCAGCCCGATGACGCCGATTTCGACACCCTGGACGCGGGCGTGGCGTCAGTGCGCTGGATGGCCAACAGCCAGCCCTTGTTCGGCGCCATCGGCCCCAGCCATGTCGACCCGCGCAGCGGCGAAATCCTGGATGCCGACATCGGCATGGAGAGCTTGTCGGCACGCAGCATGCGCGCGCTGCGCTCGCACATCCTGGGCGGCACCGAGGGCCGGGCGGCCGAATGGGCGCAGCTGCTGCAAGTCGGCGGCGCACCGGCCGACCGTGCCGGCTTGGCCTCGCCCTTTGGCGGTGCTTCGGCCAACCATCGCTTCTGCCAGCATGCCGACCTGGCCGCCGAGCAGTTGGGCTATGGGCTGGACTTGCTCAGCGCCCGGGGTGACATCGAACCCGACGGCCCCGAGGCGCGCCAGTTCGTACTCGACTCCCTGAAAGACACGATGATGCACGAGGTCGGCCACACGCTGGGGCTGCGCCACAACTTCCGCGCCTCGAACATCTTCACCGACCAGCAGGTCAACGACCCCGAGTTCACCCGCAGCAACGCGTTCACCGGGTCGGTGATGGAATACGCCGCGATCAACCTGCCCCGGCCGGGCGAGAAGCCGGCTGCGCCCTTCCAGACCACGCTGGGCCCCTACGACTACTGGGCCATCGAATACGCCTACAAGCCGATTGCCGCCGATCAACAGAGCGCCGAATTGCAGCGCATCGCCGGCCGCAGCGCCGAGCCCGGCCTGGCCTATGGCACCGACGAAGACAACTTCCTGGGCATCGACCCGCAGGCACTGCATTTCGACCTGGGCAATGACGTGGTCGCCTTCGCCAACCGGCGCTTCGACATCGCCGCCGACCTGTTCAAGCGCCAGGCCACGCGGCAACTCAAGCCCGACGAGGACTACGGCGCGCTGCGCCGGTCGCTGATCTATGCAGTGCGCGATGCCGGCCGCGCCGCCGGCATCCTGCTGCGCCAGGTGGGCGGCTTGACCACCCTGCGCGACTTCCCCAACACCGGGCGCGACCCGATGCAGCCGGTGCCCGCCGCCGACCAGCGTGTCGCGCTGCGCCTGCTGTCGCAGCGGCTGCTGGCGGCCGACAGCTTCGAGGTCAGCCCGGCGCTGCAGCGGCGCCTGGCGCCTGACTTCCTGGCGCGTGAAGAATCCCTGGGCGGCATGCCCACCGAGGTGTCGGTGCAGCAAGCCGTGCTGGACCTGCAGCGCGCGCTGCTGAACCGCCTGATGGGCGACGCGCTGGCCTCGCGCATGCTGAACAACGCGGCCCACCTCGGCCCGCGCGAGCCTGTGCTGCCCCTGGCCGAGATGTACAGCCAGTTGGAGGCCGATGTGTGGAGCGAGCTGGTCGCACTGGAGGCCCCGTCCAGCGCCCAGCGGCCGCCTGCCGCCAGCGGCCGGGCCCAGGCCCGGCGCGAACTGCAACGCGAGTATGTCAACCGCATCGCCGCCTTGGTGCTGCGGCCCGGCGCGCTGAGCCGCAGCGATGCCAGGGCCCTGGTGCGCACCCGGGCCGCCGCGCTGGCCAGCCGGCTGGAGCGCGCAGCGCGGGTGCGCAACCTGGACGAAGACGCCCTGGCCCATCTGCGCGACAGCGCCGACAGCCTGCGCAGCGCGCTGGCTGCGCCCCTGGTGCGCAGCGGCGTCTGAACAGCGCCCTGAACCGCCCGGCTCAGCCCGGCGGCTGCCCGCTGCGGCCCAGCCAGGCCGCGCCGCGCACGCCCGACGAGTCGCCGTGCAGTGCCGGCAGCAGCCGGGTGCGCACCGGTTCGCGCCGGCCGCCCGAAAACACCCAACGGTCCCACAGCGCCGGCACCGCGCGGTAGGTGTCGGCCATGCGCGACAAGCCGCCGCCCAGCACGATCACATCCGGGTCCAGCAGGTTGATCACCGACGCCAGGCCGCGCGCCAGGCGCTGCTGCCAGCGCCGCAGGCTGTCGGCACAGGCCACGTCGCCGGCGGCCGCCGCCGTGGCGATCTGCAGCGCGGTCAAGCCACCGCCCTGGCGTTGCTGCTGGCGCTGGTGGTCAGCGGCCAGGCCCGGTCCGCTCACCAGGGTCTCGATGCAGCCGACCTGGCCGCAATAGCAGGCCGGCCGGGCCTCGTTCGACCCGGCCCAGGGCAGGGGGTTGTGGCCCCATTCGCCGGCCAGCCGGTTGGGGCCGACCAGCACCCGCCCGTGCACCGCGATGCCGGCCCCGGTGCCGGTGCCCAGGATGGCGGCAAACACCACCGGCGCGCCGCGGCCGGCGCCGTCTGTGGCCTCGGACAGGGCCAGGCAGTTGGCATCGTTGGCCAGCGTCACCGGCTGACCCAGCAACGCTTGCAGATCGGCCTGCAGCGGCCGGCCGTTCAGGCACCGGGTATTGGCGTTCTTCATCAGGCCGTCCAAGGTCAGGCTGCCGGGGGTGCCGATGCCCAGGCTGGCCGGGGCCGCACCCGCGGCCTGCCGGGCCTGGCCCACCAGGCCTGCCAGCGCCGCCAGGATCGCCTCGTAGCCCGCGGCCGACGGTGTGGCCAGGCGCTGGCGCCAGACCTCCCGGCCCTGCGCATCGAGCACGACAGCCTCGGTCTTGGTGCCCCCCAGGTCGATGCCGATGGCCGGGCCGCCGTGCGCGGCGGGCCGACCGGCCATCAGACCGCCTCGGTGCGGCGCAGCAGCCAGTCCAGCGCCGCACCGTCCACCAAGGGCACCAGGCGCTCGCGCACCGTCGCGTGGTAGTGGTTCAGCCAGGCCAGCTCATCGTCGCGCAGCAGGCTGCGCTCGATGCAGCGGGTGTCGATCGGGCACAGCGTCAGGGTCTCGAAGGCCAGCATCTCGCCGAACTGGCCGGCCTCGGGCGTATCCACCGCCACGTTGAGCAGCAGGTTCTCGATGCGCACCCCCCATTGACCGGGCCGGTAGACGCCGGGCTCGTCGCTGGTGATCATGCCGGGCTCCATCGCGTGGTGGGGCTCGGGCTGGGCCTTGCTGATGGTCTGCGGGCCTTCGTGCACGTTGAGGAAATAACCCACGCCGTGGCCGGTGCCATGGCCGAAGTCGATGCCGTGCTGCCACAGCGGCGCACGCGCCAAGGTGTCGAGGAAGGGGCTCAGCGTGCCGCGCGGAAAGCGCGCCCGCGCCAGGTTCATCATCGCCTTGAGCACCAGCGTGAAGTCGCGCCGCTGCGCCGCGCTGACCGTGCCGATCGGCCAGACCCGGGTGATGTCGGTGGTGCCGCCCAGGTACTGGCCGCCCGAGTCGATCAGCAGCAGGCCGTCGCCCTCGATCCAGGCGAACGACTCGGGCGTGGCGCGGTAGTGCGGCAGCGCGCCATTGGCGTTGAAGCCGGCGATGGTGGAAAAGCTCAAGCCGACGAAGCCGGGGCGCTGGGCGCGCTCGGCCGACAGTTTGTCGTCGACGGTCAGCTCGCTGATGCGCTCACCACGCGCCAGCGCGGCCTCGAACCAGGCGTAGAAGCGGCACATCGCGACGCCGTCCTCGACCATGGCCTCGCGCACGAAGGCGGCTTCGGCGTCGGTCTTGCGGCTCTTGAACAGCGTGCTGGGGTTGATGGCCTCGACCACCCGCACGCCCGCCGGCACGGCCTGGCGAAAGCCCAGCGTGATGCGGCGCGGGTCGACCAGCAGCACGCTGCCGGTCGGCAGCGCGGCCAGCGCCGGCGCTGCGGCGGCGTAGTCGGCCAGCTGGAAACCATCGGCCAGCAACTGCGCGGCCAGCGCGGCCGGCACCTTGCCGGCACCGACAAACAGCGTCGCGCCGGTGGCGTCGACCAGCAGATGGGCGAGGAACACCGGGTTGTAGTCGACGTCGGCGCCGCGCAGGTTGGTGATCCAGGCGATGTCGTCGACGGTGGAGACGAAGTGGTGGCCGGCGCCGTGGCGGGCCATCGCCTCGCGCACCCGGGCCAGCTTGGCGCTGCGCGACTCGACGGCCTGCGGCGCGGCATGGGCATAAACCGCGGCGGTGGGCAGCGCGGGGCGGTCGGGCCAGACCTCGTCGAACAGATCGCCGTCGGTCTGCAGCGCGATGCCGGCGGCG
>JAYUQJ010000086.1:0-5035 GCA_043756825.1 Betaproteobacteria bacterium
CTTCTCAGCTCGCCCCCCATGAGTACGATGAACGTCTCCCTGCCCGATGCGCTGCGCGATTTTGTCGATCAGCAGGTGCGCAGCGCAGGCTATGGCACGTCCAGCGAGTACGTGCGTGAGCTGATCCGGCGCGACCAGCAGCGCCTGCAACTGCGCATGCTGATGCTGGACGGCGCACAGGCGCCGGTCACGAGCGAGGCCGACGCGCGTTACTTTGCTGGCTTGCGCCAGCGGATCGCCGCCAAGTCCGCCCCGTCCAAGGCTTGACGGGGCGTGGCCCGACCCCCCAGCAACCGGCCTCTGTCCCGGCGTGCACTGGCCGACCGGGATGTGGATGAGGCACTGGACCACTACCTGGCCGAATCGGCGCGCGCCGCGGTGGGCTTTGTCAGGGCACTGGAACAGGCCTACGGTCACATCCGTCGGGCGCCCGACAGCGGCTCGCCCCGCTGGGCACATGCCTTGGACCTGCCCGGCCTGCGCGCCTGGCCGCTCAAGCGCTACCCTTACCTGGTTTTTTACGCGGTCTTGCCAGTACGCATCGAGGTCTGGCGGGTGTTGCACACCCGGCGCGACATCCCTCACTGGCTGGCCGAAGACGACGCCTTGCCGGGCCGCTGACCGCCGCCCTCACTCCGGCTTGATCCCCGCCGCCTTGATCACCGCTGTCCACAAATCCAGTTCGGCCTTGACGAACTGGGTGTAGGGCCCCGACCCCGCCGGCGGCACCACGAAGCCGAGGGTCTCCAGGCGCTGGCGGAATTCGGGCGTGGCCATGATCTTCTTCATCGACGCTTCCAGCTTGTCAGCGATGGGCTGCGGCGTGCCTTTCAGCAAGGACAGGCCCGACCAGCTCAGTGCCTGGAAGCCGGGGAAGCCACTCTCGGCCAGCGTGGGCACGTCCGGGTAGAGCGGGTTGCGCTGCGGGCTGGTCACCGCCAGCGGCCGCAACTTGCCCGTACGCACATGCGGCAGGGCGGTGTCCTGGTTGATGAACATCAGCGGGATCTGGCCGCCCAGCAGGTCTTGCATCATCGGTCCGCCGCCGCGGTAGGGGATGCCCACCATGAAGAAGCCATTGCAGTCCTTCACGCCCTTGGGGCATTCGCTGGCGCGCTGCTTGAGCAACTCCATCGCCATGTGGCCCGACGCGGCATGGGTGAAGCCGTAGTTCAGCTTGCCGGGGTTCTTGCGGACAAAGTCCACCAGCTCGCCAATGGACTTGAAAGGCTGGCTGGCATTGACCACCAGCACGTTGGGGCCCGAATGCACTTGGCTGATGTGGATGAAATCCTTGGTCGAGTCATAGCCCAGCCTGGGGTCCAGCCCATGCGCCACCGCGTTTTGGCCCACGCCGGTCTGGATCAGGGTGTAGCCGTCGGGGGCGGCCCTGCTGGCGCGCAGCGTGCCCACGGTGCCGCCGGCGCCGCCGACGTTCTCGATGATCACCTGCTGGCCCAGGTCCTTGCCCAGGGCCTCGGCCACGATGCGGGCCATCACGTCGCTGGTGCCGCCCGCCGGGAAGGGCGAGATCAGCTTGATCGGTTTGCTGGGCCAGGCGTCCTGGGCCTGGGCAGGCGGTGCGGCCAGGCCCAGCGCGGCGAGGGCGAGCATCAGCCTCAAAAGGGGGCGGCGTTGCATGGGTTTGTCTCCTCGCGGATAGGTGGGTGCCGGTATTCTGAGGGTTGACGCCGCGCTGGTACGCTTGGGCAGGCATCCTCCCGCCGCCTTGCGGCCCCAACCCTTCGCGCCCATGTTCACCGGCATTGTTCAAGGCCTGGCCCAGATGGCCGGCATCGCTGACCGCCCCGGCCTTCGCAGCTTCGAGCTGGCCTTGCCGCCGGGCTTCGATGCCGGCCTGGAGATCGGCGCCAGCGTGGCCTGCGACGGCGTCTGCCTGACCGTCACGTCACTGCCCGGCCCGGGGCGCGCCACCTTTGATGTGATGCAGCAGAGCCTGGCGCTCACCACGCTGGGCAGCCTGGCCGTGGGCAGCCCCTTGAACGTGGAGCGCGCCGCCAGGGATGGCGCCGAGATCGGCGGCCACCCGCTGAGCGGCCATGTCGATTGCCTGGCCACGCTGGTGGGCATCCGCCAACCCGAGAACAACCATGTGCTGCGCATCCAGGTGCCGGCCAGCCACGTGCGCTATGTGTTTGCCAAGGGCTATATCGCGGTCAACGGCGCCAGCCTGACGGTGGCCGAGGCCGACCGGCGCGCGCGCTGGTTCGAGGTCTGGCTGATTCCCGAGACCCTGCGCATGACCACCTTTGGCCACAAGCATGTCGGCGATGCGCTGAACCTCGAGATCGAGCGCAGCACCCAGGTGCTGGTGGACACCGTGCGCGACGCGCTGGACGAGCGCCTGGGCCCGCTGCTGCCGGCGCTGGAGGCGCTGCTGGCGCAGCAGGGCTTGTCGGTGGACGGCCTGGGTGCGGCGCTCACGCTGCCCCGCTGAGCGCCGGCCGTCTGGCCGTGCCCGGCCTGTCAGGTCAGATGATGGCCTGCTCCACAAAGGCCCGCCCGTCGACCACCCGCTGCGGGCTGAAGGCCGACAGGTCCAGCGTCTGCCAGGCGCCGGTGAGCAGGTGTTCAGCCACGCCGCGGCCGGCGGCCGCAGCATGCTGCAATCCATGCCCCGAGAAGCCGTTGCACAACCAGAAATTGGCGCAGGCCGGGTGCGGGCCGATCAGGGCGTTGTGGTCCAGCGGGTGCACCTCGTAGTAACCCGCCCAGGCATGCTGCACGCGCAGCGCCTCGAAGGCCGGCACCCGGTGCGCCAGCGCCGGCCAGACACGGGCCTCGAACTGCGCCAGATCGGGCTGATCCAGCGGCAGGTCGTCGGGGTCGGCATCGCCGGCGCCGGGTGACCAGCCGCCGATGAAGCCCTCGCCCTCGCTTCGGAACCACACGCCCGACGGGTCGATCACCAGCGGTGTCTGCGGCAGGCGGGTGGGGCAGCGCATCGCAAACACGGTGCGTCGGCGCGCCTGCACCGGCACCGGCAGGCCGGCCCTCTGGCCGAGTGCCCCGGCCCCGGGCCCGGCGGCGTTGACGAACACGTCGGCGCCGAGCCGCCGCCCATCCTCCAGGCGTGCCGCAGTCAGGCGGCCGGCCTGGCGGTCGAAGCCCAGCACCCGGCCAGGCTGCCAGTGCGCGCCCAGCGCGCGCGCCTTGCGGCCCAGTGCGCGGGCCCAGGCCTCGCCGTCGAACCAGCCCTCGCCGGCGCCACCCAGGCTGGCCAGGGCCAGGTCATCGGTGCGCAGCCAGCCGAACTGCGTGGCCGCCTGGGCCGGGCTGAGCAGGCTGACCTGGGCCCCCGCCGCCTGCTGCACCGCCTGGTTGGCGCGCAGCACCGGCGCGCCGGCGGCGCTGGCGCAAAACAGGTAGGCGCCGGGCACCCAGCCCAGGTGCACCGGCGCGCCGTCCAGGCCCAGCCAGGACTCGGCGTCGGTCAACACCTGGTGGCCGAAGCGCGACATCTGCACGTTGACGGCATTGCTGAACTGCTGGCGTATCGACCCGGCCGACAGTGCCGACGACGACTGCCGCAGCGACAGGTCTTGCTCGACCACTTGCACGTCCACGCCGCGGCCGCCCAGGCGCCGGAGGAACAGCGCCACCGCCGCGCCGACCGCGCCGCCGCCGATCACCAGCACCCGCATCGCGGTCAGCCCTGCCGCCCATGCCGGCGGGCCCGGCGCGGCGTGCCAGCAGGCGGGGTGCAGGCCCGAGCGTTGCGGGTGCCGATGCACTGCGCCGCAGTTCGGGGGTGGGGGGCCAGGGCGATGATGGTCGGTCCTTGCGCGGGTTGGCCAGGGCGGCGGGTCGTCGGGTTCAGACCAAAGCTTGCCAGCGTCTGGCCCAGCGACCCAGGCGGTCGAAGCCCAGGTCGGTGACGATGGCCAGGGCCGCCACCAGCAGCGCGCCCTGCAGCACATAGGCGGTGTTGAAGCCCGACAGCCCGATGATGATCGGCAAGCCCAGGGTGCGGGCGCCCACGGTGGACGCGATCGCCGCAGTGCCGATGTTGATCACCACCGAGGTGCGCACCCCCGCCAGCAGCACTGGCAGCGCCAGCGGCAATTCCACTTGCCACAGGCGCTGGCGCGCGGTCAGGCCCAGGCCGGTGGCGGCGTCCAGGGCTGCGGGCGGCACCGATTCGATCCCCGCCAGCGTGCCGCGCAGCACGGGCAGCAGGCCGTAGAGCGCCAGCGCGATCAGCGCCGGCGCGTCGCCAAAGCCGATCAGCGGCGCGGCGATGGCCAGCACCGCCACCGGCGGCACGGTCTGGGCGATGGCGCTGAGCTGCTCCACCAGGGGGCGAAAGGCGGCGCCGGCCGGCCGGGTGACGAACAGGCCGGCCGCGCCACCCAGCAGCACCGCAGCGGCGCTGGACGCCGCCACCAGCGCCGCATGCACGCCCAGCAGCGCCAGAAAGCTGTCTTGCTCGTACATCGGCCGGTCGAGTGCCGGAAAGAGGGCGGCAAACAGCGGCTTGGTCCACGGCATGCCGATCGCCAGCGCCAGCAGGCCGGCCAGCGCCCAGGGCAGCAGCATGGGCCAGGCGCGGGCCGGCCCGGTCATGTGCGGGCGCCCCGCAGCAGGTCGGTGAAGCGCAGTGCCCCCAGCGGCCGGCCCTGGCTGTCGGCCACCGGCAGGCTGTCGACCCCTTGCGCCAGAAAGGCCGCCAGCGCATCCCGCAAGGTCTGGTCGGCCTGCAAGGCCGTGCCGCTGGCCGCTTCACCCGGCCGCAGCACGCTGGCCACCCGGCGCTGCCCCAGCAGCCGCTGGCCCACTGCGTCGCGGCCCAGAAAATCGCGCACCTGGGCGCTGGCCGGCTGGGCCAGCAGCTGCAGCGGCGTGCCGGCCTGCAGCACCCGGCCCTGGTCCAGCAGCACCAGGTGGTCGCCCAGGCGCAGCGCCTCGTCGATGTCATGCGTCACCAGCACGGTGGTGCAGCGCTGGCTGAGTTGCAGATCCAGCAAGGCCTGCTGCAAGGATTGGCGGGTCAGCGGGTCGAGCGCGCCGAAGG
>JAYUQJ010000087.1:0-5034 GCA_043756825.1 Betaproteobacteria bacterium
TCGCCATGCCACTGGGCATGGCTGCGGTTTGCGCCTAGCCACAGCGGCAAATCCATCGGTTTTCTTAAGTCTCTCACAGCATCGAACACTGCACTAGCCAGCGTCACCGGTGCGTTGAGGTTCAACCAGTCCTGCAGGTCGCAGTAGTAGACCTTGCAGGCCTTGACCGTGAGGTCACGCTTGAGGCGTTGCAGCTCGGTGCTCTTGCCGCTGCCGGGCTGGCCGGTGAACAGGAACACGCCACCGCCGATGCGGCGCAGGATGTCCCGGCCCAACCGCGCCACCGCATCTGTGCCACCGTGCAGGCCGGTGACGTACTTCTTCGCGTCGTCGGCATTCGACAGATCCAGGGCTTGATCGTGGTTGAGCACATGGGTGAAGGCGCTCAGCAGGTCCTCGATCTGTTGCTCGGTCATCGCTGTGGGCTCCATCGGGGGGCGGGCCGGCCCGTCAATTCAACTCTTCCTTGCGGATATTGACGATCGGCGCCAGCACCGTGGGCAGGGCCTGCATCAGTGCCAGTGCGTCGCGCATCCGGCCCTCCACCGTGTCATGGGTCAGGATGATCAGGTCGGTAGGCTTCCCACCCTCGGCCGTACCCTGACCGGCACCTTCGGCGCCGGGGCGCTGCAGCACCGCGTCGATCGAGATGTCGTGGTCGGCCAGGATGGTGGTGATGCGGCTGAGCACGCCGGTCTGGTCGGCCACCTGCAGCCGCAGGTAGAAGGATGTGATCACCTGGGCCACCGGCAGCACCGGGGTGTCGGCCTGCGAACCTGGCTGGAAGGCCAGGTAGGGCACGCGGTGGTCGGCCTGGGCCGACGCCAGCCGGGCGATGTCCACCAGGTCGGCCACCACGGCGCTGGCGGTGGGCTCGGCGCCGGCGCCCTTGCCGTAGTACAGCGTGGTGCCTACCGCATCGCCGTGCACCACCACCGCGTTCATCGCGCCCTCGACATTGGCGATGAGCCGCTTGGCCGGGATCAAGGTGGGGTGCACCCGCAGCTCTATGCCGCCCACATCGTCGCGCCGTTTGGTGATGCCCAGCAGCTTGATGCGGTAGCCCAGCTGCTCGGCGTAGCGGATGTCGGTGGCCTGCAGCGCGGTGATGCCCTCGACATGGGCCTGGTCGAACTGCACCGGCGTGCCGAAGGCAATCGCGCTCATGATGGTGGCCTTGTGGGCGGCGTCCACGCCCTCGATGTCGACGCTGGGGTCGGCCTCGGCATAGCCCAGACGTTGCGCCTCTTTCAGCACCACGCCGAAGTCCAGGCCCTTGTCGCGCATCTCGCTCAAGATGAAATTGGTGGTGCCGTTGATGATGCCGGCGATCCACTCGATGCGGTTGGCGGTCAGGCCCTCGCGCAGCGCCTTGATGATCGGGATGCCGCCGGCCACCGCCGCCTCGAAGCCCACCATCACGCCCCGGGCGCTGGCCGCAGCGAAGATCTCGCTGCCGTGCACCGCCAGCAGCGCCTTGTTGGCGGTGACCACATGCTTGCCGGCGGCAATCGCCTCCATCACCAGGGTCTTGGCGATGCCATAACCACCGATCAGCTCGATCACGATGTCGATGTCGGGGTTGGCGATCACCCGGCGGCCGTCGGCCACCACCAGAACCTCGGGGCCGACGATGGCCTGGGCGCGTGCGGTGTCCAGATCGGCCACCATCGTGATCTCGATGCTGCGCCCGGCGCGGCGCCGGATCTCGGCCTGGTTGCGGGTCAGCACCTGGAAGGTGCCGGTGCCGACGGTGCCGATGCCGAGCAGGCCGACCTGGAGGGGTTTCATGGGGATCACGTCTTTCGTCATGGGGTAGTCACAGGCCGGCGCAGCGGCAGGTCGGGCGCGGTCAGACAGCGTGGCGGCGGCGGTAGTGCGACAGGAAACGCTCGATGCGGCCGATGGCCTCGGCCAGGTCGTCGGAGTTGGGCAGGAAGACCAGGCGGAAGTGGTCGGGTGCCACCCAGTTGAAGCCGGTGCCCTGCACGATCAGCACCTTCTCGTCGGCCAGCAGCTCGTAGGCAAACTGCTGGTCGTCGGCGACCGGGTACATCTTGGGGTCCAGCTTCGGAAACATATACAGCGCCGCCTTGGGCTTGACCACCGAGACGCCCGGGATCTGCGACAGCAGCTGGTAGGCCAGGTCGCGCTGGCGGCACAGCCGGCCGCTGGGCGCGACCAGGTCCTTGATGCTCTGGTAGCCACCGAGGGCGGTCTGGATCGCCAACTGGCCCGGGGTGTTGGCGCACAGGCGCATCGACGCCAGCATGTTCAGGCCCTCGATGTAATCCTTGGCATGGCGCTTGTCGCCCGAGACGATCATCCAGCCGGCACGGTAGCCGCAGCTGCGGTAGTTCTTGCTCAGGCCGTTGAAGGTCAAGAACAGCACATCGTCGGCCAGCGACGCGAGGCTGGTGTGGCTATGGCCGTCGAACAGGGTCTTGTCGTAGATCTCGTCGGCAAACACGATCAGGTGGTGCTGGCGCGCGATCTCGACGATCTGCTGCAGCAGCGCGTCGGGGTAGAGCGCGCCGGTCGGGTTGTTCGGGTTGATCACCACGATGCCCCGGGTCTGGGGCGTGATCTTGCGGCGGATGTCGTCCAGGTCAGGGGTCCAGTCGGCGCCCTCGTCGCACAGGTAATGCACCGGCGTGCCGCCCGACAGCGCCACCGACGCGGTCCACAGCGGGTAGTCGGGCGCCGGCACCAGGATTTCGTCGCCGCTGTTGAGCAGCGCGTTCATGCTCATCGTGATCAGCTCGGACGCACCATTGCCCAGATAGACATCGTCCACCGCCACGCCGGCAATCCGCTTCTCCTGGCAGTAGTGCACCACCGACTTGCGCGGCGCGAACAGGCCCTTGCTGTCGGTGTAGCCGGCGCTGTGCGGCAGGTTGCGGATCATGTCCTGCACGATCTCGTCGGGCGGCTCCAGCCCGAAGGCGGCGATGTTGCCGATGTTGAGCTTGATGATCTTGTGGCCCTCGTCCTCCATCTGGCGCGCCTTGTCCAGCACCGGGCCGCGGATGTCATAGCAGACATTGGCCAGCTTGGCCGATTTGAGCAAGGGTTTGAGCCCGAGGGGCAGCGCGGGAGAAGTCACAAGGGCTCCGGTGGGGGTGGCGGTCCGGCCGCGGACCGGCGGCCGGGCCGGCATCGGGCGTGTGCTGCACCGCAAAACTTATAATTTTAGCCTTGGGGGTCAGGCTAGCACCCTGGCCCGCCCTGAACCCCGTTCGGCCTGCCGCAGGCAGGCCCCAGCCAGGCAGCCCCGCGATGAAGTTCCAACCCGACCAACTGGCCGGCACCAATGTCATCACCCGCCACGACCCGCAGGCCCTGTGGGTGGGCAACACCCGGTTCGGTCACAGCCTGCTGGTGCCCTGGACTGGCGCGGTCAGGCCCTGGCCGCCGAGCCGCCCCGACCAGTTGACAACGGCCGATTTCGACGCCGTGCTGGCCCTGGACCCGGAACTGGTGATCTTTGGCAGCGGGCCGCGCCAGCGCTTCGTGCCCGCCGCGCTGATGCGAGCCTTGATCGACCGCCGCGTCGGCGTCGAGACCATGGACACCGCCGCCGCCTGCCGCACCTACAACGTGCTGGTGGCCGAGGGCCGGTCGGTGGTTGCCGCACTGCTGCTCGAGCCTGCAGGCGCAGCCACTTGAGGGATACCCCGCAGCGCGCCGATGAGGCAAGGTTGCGATGAAACTTTATAATCTCGGGTTACGCCTTGATCCGGCGTCACGCTAGACCTCGCAGACCTTGCGGTGTCCGGCATGCACGCCATCCGGATTGCCCGCGCTTCGCTGCAAGCCCGCCCAGTACGACTGCTCAACGAACGCCACGAACGCCACGATGGCCCGCCCATGACGCCCGTCCTCAATAAAGCCTTGCCCGAATTCGAAGCCCTAGCCACCAGTGGCGTGAAGTTCACTCCGCAGGCCTTTGCAGGGCGTGCCGTGGTGTTGTACTTCTACCCCAAGGACCATACCCCCGGCTGCACCACCGAGGCGATGCAGTTCCGTGACATGCACATGGACTTCGTCAAGGCCGGCGCGGTGGTGTTCGGGATCTCGCGCGACAACATGGCCTCGCACGAGAAATTCCGCCAGAACCTCGAGCTGCCCTACGAACTGATCGCCGACACCGAAGAAAAACTGTGCCATATGTTCGGCGTGGTCAAGAACAAGATCATGTACGGCAAGAAGGTCAAGGGCATCGAGCGCAGCACCTTCCTGATCGACGCCGCCGGCGTGCTGCGCGCCGAATGGCGCGGCATCAAGGTGGCCGGGCATGTAGAAGAAGTGCTGGCGGCCGTGAAAGGCTTCAAGAAGGCCGCTTGAGCCCGCTCGGGCACCGCGCCCGCCGCCCACGCCTCCGGGCCGCCCGGCCGACGCCTGTCACGCGGCCGCCAGGGCGCTTGTGCATAATCAGCACATGCCAGAGAGTTGCCCCGCGCAGATTCCTGACCTGGTCCAAGCCGCACAGTCGCCTGTGCGGCTTTTTTGTTGGCGGCTCGCCGCTGTGCTAGCCGGCGCTGCTGGCTGAGCCGCCCCCCTCGGCGAGTCGATCCGCCGCCGCCGCCCCTACCGAACCCCCCACCCGTCCATGCCGCTGCCCAAGCCCCCTGCCTCCAAAGCCGCAATCCTGTCGCAAGCCGAATTTGAAGCCCAGGCCGCCCCTCGCGCCGAACGCAAGCGCGGACGGGCATCCGCCGAGCCCTCGGCGGGCGCCTCGCTCGACCTGTTCGACGGCGGCAGCCTTCGGTGGCGCCGCGAATATGGTTGGCATTAATGTCCAGGCCGACCGCGCGCAGACCCTCGGGCAGGGCGTAGTAGGCGCCGCAGGAGCCCAGGGTTTCGGCCAGCACCACCGAGACGCCGCCGTGCAGCAGGCCATAGGGCTGGCGTGTGCGCTTGTCCACCGGAATGCGCGCGCGCAGAAAATCGTCGCCGACTTCGATGAACTCCATGCCCAGATGGTGCGGCGCGGTGTCCAGATGCGAGCCGGTCAAGGTCTCGAGCGTGAGG
>JAYUQJ010000088.1:0-5027 GCA_043756825.1 Betaproteobacteria bacterium
TCGGGCTGGATGGCGCGGGGTGGAGCGCCGGGCAGGCCGCGCGGTCTGCCCGTGATCACGCTCCAAGGACGGCGTTTGGCTGCGCCGGCTGGCCCCGCATTGATCGGCTCGGCTGCACTGGCGCATGAAGCGGCCGGTGCCCGATGACCGGATCATCGGCCTCGGCCGGGCCGAATCAAGGGCTGCGGCCCGCGTCGATACGTCCGACTGTGCAGGCTTTCACGGGCCCTGGCGTCTTGTGCCGGCCGGCACTACTGGACGCCCAGCTGGCGGTTGATGAACCACTGCTGGGCAATGCCCAGGATGTTGTTGGTCAGCCAGTACAGCACCAGGCCCGCCGGGAAGTAGAAGAACATCACCGAGAACACCAGCGGCATGATCCACATCATCTTGGCCTGAATGGGATCAGGTGGGGTCGGGTTGAGCCAGGTCTGGAACATCGTCGACGCGGTCATCAGCAAGGGCAGGATGAAGTAAGGGTCCTTGGTGGACAGGTCATGGATCCAGCCCACCCACGGCGCATTGCGCATCTCCACGGTCGACAACAGCACCCAATACAGCGCAATGAAAAAAGGCATCTGCACGAAGATCGGCAGGCAGCCGCCCAGCGGGTTGACCTTTTCCTCGCGGTAGATGCGCATCATCTCCTGCTGCATCTCCTGGGGCTTTTCCTTGAGGCGCTCGCGCATCTCCATCACCTTGGGGTTGATGGCTTTCATCTTGGCCATCGACCTGTAGGCATGGGCATTGAGCGCATAGAACGCGATCTTCAGCAGCACCACCAGGGCCACGATGGCCCAGCCCCAGTTGCCGATCAGCTTGTGCAATTGGTCCAGCAACCAGAACAGTGGCTTGGACAGGATGGTGAGCCAGCCGTAATCCTTGACCAGCTCCAGCCCCGGCGCCAGCGCTTCGAGCTTCTTTTCTTCTTGCGGGCCGGCGAACAGGGTGACATCCAGGGTCTTGCTGGCGCCGGCCGCCACCTCGCCCATGGGCAGCACCATCGCGATCGAATACAGGTTGTTGCCAACCTTGGCGGTCCGGAACTCGCGCTTGAGCTTGTCATTGGTCAGCCAGGCGCTGGCAAAGTAATGCTGCACGATGCTGACCCAGCCGTTGTCGGCACTCTTGTCGTGGTCAACCCCGCCCTTCTCGATTTCCTTGAACTCGATCTTCTTGAACTTGTTGGCATCGGTGTACATCGCCGGGCCGGTGAAGGTGAAATAGAAGCTCGATTCGCCTGCCGGCGCGTTGCCGTCGCGGGTCAGCTGCAGGTAGAGCTCAGGCGCGATGGCCGTGGCCGACGCGTTGCGGAACTCATGCTTGACACCGATGGTGTATTCGCCGCGCTGGAAGGTATAGGTCTTGACCAGTTTGACGCCACCCTGCTCGGGTGACTCGAACACCACACTCAGGCTCTTGGCGCCGTCGGCCAGGCTGCGCCCGCCCGGCAGCACCTGCATCACAGTCAGGTGATTGGGCAGGTTGACCCCGACCTGGGTGGTGACCAGGCCGGTCTGGGCCAGGTAGACCCGCTCGGCGCTCTGGTCGAACAACACCACATTCTTCTTGGCATCGACCGCGTCGCTGTAATTCAGCAGCTCAAGGCGGACCAGGTCTCCGCCCTTGCTGTCGAGGGTGGCCTTGAACACGTCGGTGGTGATGGTGATCTTCTCGGCCACGGCCGGCCCGACCACCGCAGCACCCGAGGCGGGCAGCGCGGCCGGCACGGCAGCCACAACGCCTGCGGCCGTCGGCACCGCCGCCGACGAGCTGACGCTGCCCGGCAGCGCCGCAGCCAGTGGCGGCGCGGCGGACGCTGCCACCGCAGCCGGGCGCGGCGCGAACATCGGCGGATTGCCGTTGTGGATATTCCAGGCGTCCCACAGCAGGACGAGCGAGACGGAAAACATCACCCACAGGATGGTGCGGCGCATGTCGTTCATGGGCGGGTCTTTGAAGAGATCAAACGGGAGAAGAAGGCCGGCGCCGTAGTAGGCACGGGGTCGCAGCCACCTGGGCAGCCGGGGTGGCAGCGCAGGATGCGGCGCACGGCCAGATAGCTGCCGCCGGCGGCGCCATGCTGTTGCAATGCCGCCAGCGCATAGGCCGAACAACTGGGCTCGAAGCGGCAGGCATTGCCCAGCCACGGTTTCAGAAAATAGCGGTAAAAGCGCACCGCGCCCAGCAAAGCCTGGCGCGGCCAAGACGCCGGGCCCCCACGATCAGGCACCGGACCGGCCCCGCATCACAGCCTTTTGCAGCACCTGAGACAGCTCGTCGTGCACCGCCAGGCGCAATGCGTCGGACGCCGCACTGACGAACTTCAGGCGGTCAAAGGGCGCCCTCAGGCGTACCACCCACAGGCCGAAAGGCAGTTGGGCGGCGTGGGTCTGCACCAGTGACCGCATCTGCCGCTTGATCAGCGTTCGCGTGACTGCGCGCTTGGCATGCCGCTTGGGTACCACCATGCCCAGCCAGCGTCCTGCGGGGGCAGCCGCTGGCGAGTCATCCACAGGCGGTGGGCAACTGCGTGCACCACCTGTGGATAACTTGTCGACGAGGGGCGCTTTGACCCGCTTGGCAGGCCGCGATGGACTGCCCGGCAGATGGTGCACCGAGAAGTGAATGCTGCGCGAACGAGGTGGCGTGCCCAGCACCCGCTGAAAATCCACGGGCCTGCGCAGGCAAGCCAGCCGGGCTGGTACTCGCTCTACGTCACCGACCACCGACCCAGCAAGAGCGCCGGCAACGCTTATGCCTGCCGGGGCACTGGCAGGCGGGTCAGGCGGCAGGTTCACCGCAGGTGCACCGCGGCGGGCGACAGACGACGGTCAGACCTGCGACAAGCGCTTGCGGCCCTTGGCACGCCGCGCAGCGATCACGGCACGGCCGCCACGGGTCTTCATGCGCACGAGGAAACCATGCGTACGGGCACGGCGGGTCTTGGAGGGCTGATAGGTGCGCTTCATGGCGAGATCCTTGGAATCACTGGAAAATCGAGACTGCTTTACCCCGGCGACAACCGGCCTGGCCCAGTGGCGCCAAACCCGCCACCGCAGGGTCCTTCAAGGGCTTTGGCCCCACAGCTTCTGGCTGATGTGGCCCAGCGATTCACTGGCCAAGCCGGTTTGTGCAGAGACGCCGGTCCGGGCCTTTTGCAGTGCCGTCTTCTTGGCACTGCCGTTCTATGGCCACTGCCGTTCTATGGCCACTACCGTTCTATGGCCACTGCCGTCCTACGACCACTGCCGTTCCACGACATCGGCAAAGCTGTTCGCAACGCACCCTGGAGACCTGCTCTTGAACGAACCCCCGGGCAAAACCACCAGGCCCCGCCGCCCACCCGGACACATCGTCCTGGCGCACGTGCAAAGCCCCGCGTTGGGGAAACCCACTATTAGAGCAAAAACCTCCTTTGCGGTCAAACACTTGCACCGCAAGCTGTGGCCTGGCGGGGCATTGACGGGGCGCCTGAAACTGTGGATAACCCCCTCTGAACTGGCCGACGTGCCTACAATGCAAGCGCTCAAAAGAACAACTTGTCCACAATGAGCCCAGATCTCTGGCAGCGGGGGTGCGAGCAACTCGCCACCGAACTGCCTGAACAACAATACAACACCTGGATACGCCCCTTGCCAGCGGCTGACATCGTCAGCGACAGCCGAGGTGCGGTGGCCCAGGTGCGCGTGCCCAACCGCTTCAAGCTGGACTGGATCCGCTCGCAATACGCCCATCGCATCGAGAAGATCCTTGCCGAATTGGCGGGCCAGCCTGTGCGACTGGAATTGTTGCTGACGCCGCGTGAAAACGGCCCCGCCGGCTTGGCCTTGTTACCGCAACAGCCGGTTCGGGCCTCGGCCCTGCTCAATCAACAGGCCCTGGGCCATGTGGCCCGGGTACAGGCCGGCGCGCCGCCAGCGGCATCGGGTCGCCCGGGCGCAACGACGGCGTCTCTTGCCCCGGGCCAGCACCTGCCGCCGGCGTCCAACAGCCACAAGCTCAATACCGCGCTCACCTTCGACACCCTGGTGGCCGGCCGGGCCAACCAGATGGCCCGCACCGCCGCACTGCATGTGGCGGGTGCGCCAGGGGTGATGTACAACCCATTGTTCATCTATGGCGGCGTCGGCCTGGGCAAGACCCACCTGATCCACGCGGTGGGCAATGCCCTGCTCAAAGACCGGCCTGACGCCCGGGTGCTCTACCTGCACGCCGAGCAGTTCATCAGCGACGTGGTCAAGAACTACCAGCGCAAGACTTTTGACGAGCTCAAGGCCAAGTACCACCGTCTCGACCTGTTGCTGATCGACGATGTGCAGTTCTTTGCCGGCAAGGACCGCACCCAGGAAGAGTTCTTCAACGCATTCGAGGCGTTGCTGGCCAAGCGCGCCCACATCATCATGACCAGCGACACCTACCCCAAGGGTCTGGTGGACATCGACGAGCGCCTGACCAGCCGTTTCGATGCCGGCTTGACCGTGGCGATCGAACCCCCCGAGCTGGAGATGCGGGTCGCCATCCTGATTGCCAAGGCACGCGCCGAGAACACCGAGATGCCCGAGGACGTGGCTTTTTTCGTGGCCAAGAACGTGCGCGCCAATGTGCGCGAGCTGGAGGGCGCGCTGCGCAAGGTGCTGGCCTACAGCCGCTTCAGCCACAAGGACATCAACATCACGCTGGCGCGTGAGGCCCTGAAAGACCTGCTCAGCATCCAGAACCGGCAGATCAGCGTCGAGAACATCCAAAAGACGGTGGCCGATTTCTACAAGATCAAGATTGCAGACATGTACAGCAAGAAGCGCCCGGCCAGCATTGCCAAGCCGCGCCAGATTGCGATGTACCTGGCCAAAGAGATGACCCAGAAGAGCTTGCCCGAGATTGGCGAACTGTTTGGCGGCCGCGACCACACCACGGTGCTGCATGCGGTGCGCAAGATCGGTGGCGACCGCACCAAGGACGCCGAGCTGAACCAGCAGCTGCATGTGCTGGAACAGACCCTGAAAGGCTGACTTGGATCGCGTTCA
>JAYUQJ010000089.1:0-5003 GCA_043756825.1 Betaproteobacteria bacterium
GGGGTGATCCAAAAGAGTGTCGCGCCCAGCAGTGCCGCCGTCCCAGCACCGATGGCCCAGGCGCGCAGCGAGAAGGACCGGTCGATGTGGCGCGCCACCGGCCGGCGCCGCAGGCGGCGGCTGGCCAGGGCCTGCACGATCTGTGCGCAGGCCACCACCATCACCAGGAAAAACAGCAGGAAGGCGCCACGGCCCCGGTGCTGCGGAAAGTCCAGCAGCACCAGGGCCGGTGCATGGCTCAGGCCGTAGATGCAGACCATGATGCCCCACTGGATCTTGGCATTGCGCTCCAGAAAGCGTTCCGGGTCACCGGCCAGCGCGCTGACCACCGGTATCGCCAGGAACATGTAGACCGGGATGAAGACCGAGAACAGATCGAAGCTGCGCCAGCCGAGCAGTGCGTAGTGCAGCGGCAGCACGCCGAAGAAGGCCAGCAGCAGGCTGCGGTGGTCGCTGCGCCGGGTCTTGAGCAGGGTGACGTACTCGCGCAGCGCCAGGAAGGAGATCACCCCGAACAGCAGCGTGGCGCCCGCCGGGCCCGAGATCCAGGCCAGCCAGAACACCACCGCGCCCGCCCACACCGCCCGCAGCTCGCGCCTGAAGCGATGGTGGCGCTGGTCCTGCAAGGGGCTGCGCTCGCGCACCGAAACCAGGCTGGCAGCGGCCGTCACCAGCCCCAGCAGGCCGAACAAGGTGACGAACAGCAGGGCCACCTGCTGGTCGGCAGTCAGGCCTTGCAGGGTGCTCATGCCGACGCGGCCACGGGATCGCCCGAGCCAGCCGGCTGCAGTGCAATCACTGCCAGCCGGGCACGGTCGAGAAACGCGCGCTTGTCCTCGCCGGGCTGCAGCAGCAGGGGCGCGCCAAAGGTCACGGTGCACAGGATGGGTACCGGCACCACTTCGCCCTTGGGCATCACGCGCTGCACGTTGTCGATCCAGGCCGGTATCAGCTGCACCTGCGGGAACTGCTCGGCCAGGTGGTAGAGGCCGCTCTTGAAGGGTTGCGGCAGTCCCTTGTGGCTGCGCGTGCCCTCCGGAAAGATCACCAGCGAGTCGCCATGCCGCAGTGCGTCCATCAGCGGTTCGAGTGGGTCCTGGTCGTCGGTTCGGGTGCGCGAGACATACACCGCGTTGAACACCTCGCGGGTGATCCAGTGCTTGATGCGGCCGGCGGTCCAGTAATCGCGGGCGGCGATCGGCCGGGTGCTGGCGCGCAGCTCGCGCGGCAGCGCGGCCCAGATCAGAACCCAGTCGAGATGGCTCTGGTGGTTGGCAAAGTAGATGCGCTGTTCGGCCTTGGGCGGGCAGCCCTTCCAGTGGCCCTGCGCCCCGGTGATCAGGCGGGCGATGAAGGCCAGCAGCAACCCCATGGCGTCGGCGCGTGTCATGGCCCCAGTTTAGGGGCCAGCCCCGGGCTGCCTGCCCGGTCTGCGCGGCTGGACGCGGGCGGGCATTGCGCCGCCCCGGGCGAGGCCAGGGGCGCCTTGACCGGCCCGGTGTTAGTGTGGGGTACTTACTGGAGCCAACATGCGATTGCCAAAGCCGCGCCGAAACCCCGTGTCCCAGCGGGCGCGGCGATGATCCGCCTGCAACTGGCGGTGAACCTGGAATACCAGGTGGCCAGCCCGGGCTGCGATTTCATCTTCAACATCCACGCCGCACGCACTGGGCGGCAAAAGGTGCTGGACGAATCGCTGCAGCTCAGCCAGAACCTGCCCTTCACAGTCGATACCGACCCGGTGTCGCTCAACCGCTACCTGCGCTTGAGTGCCATGCCCGGCCCGCTGCGGGTGCAGTACGCCGCCACCGTGGACCTGGACCATCTGCAGGCCGACCCGGCGCAGATCGCCGAGGTGCCGGTGGCGCGCCTGCCCACCGATGTGCTGGCCTACCTCTACCCCAGCCGCTACTGCCAGTCTGACCGGCTGGGCCGGGTGGCGCTGCGCGAATTTGGCCAGCGTTGGCAAGGCTATGGCCGGGTGCAGGGTATCCGCGACTGGGTGCAGCAGCACACCACCTATGCCCCCAACACGTCCAACAGCAACACCTCGGCGGTCGACACGCTGCTGGAGGCAGCGGGCGTGTGCCGTGACTTTGCCCACCTGATGATCGCGCTGTGCCGCGCCTGCAACATCCCGGCGCGTTTCACCACCGGCGTCGACTACGGTGCCGACCCGTCGCTGGGGCCGACCGACTTCCATGCCTATGTCGAAGCCTGGGTGGGTGGGCGCTGGTACCTGTTCGACCCCTCGGGCATTGCCATTCCCATGGGCTTCTTGCGGCTGGGCACCGGGCGCGACGCGGCCGACGTGGCCTTTGCCACGATCTTCGGCCCGGTCACGGCGTCGCCGCCCCGCATCCAGATCCAGGCCATTGCCGGAGCCGACGGCCAGTTGCGCCTACCCACGCACTGCGCCAGTGCACTCTCCACCGATGGCTGAGGCGGGCGCGTCCCGTAGGCGTATGCCGACACCGGCTGGCGAGACCGGCTGATGGGCAGCGGCCGGTCGCCGGGCCATGCTTTGGCCCTTGGCGCCGGCCATCGCCGGTGCAGCAGCCTGACAAGGGGAAGCACCATGACCAAACCAATCTCGATGCGCTGGGCCACGGTGGCGCTGGCCAGCGCCGCACTGTTGGCGGCCGGTTGTGCCGACATGAGCCCGCGCCAGCAGGGCACGGCGCAGGGCGCCGGCATCGGCGCGCTGGCCGGCGCGGTGCTCAGCTCGGCCACCGGTGGCAAGGCCGGCAGCGGGGCCGTGATCGGTGGCGCCCTGGGCGCGGTGGCCGGCAACGTCTGGTCCAAGCGCCAGGAGGACCGCCGCGTGGCGCTGGAGCAGGCCACCCGCGGCACTGGCGTGGACGTCAGCCGCACGGCCGACAACCAGCTGAAGCTCAATATCCCGGCCGATATCTCTTTCGACGTCAACAGCGCTGCGATCCGGCCGGCCATGCGCAACGTGCTCGACCCCTTTGCCAACAATCTGCGCGATGACCGCCATGCCCGGATCAGCATCGTCGGCCACACCGACAGCACGGGCAGCGATTCGACCAACAACCCGCTGTCGATCGACCGGGCCGAGAGCGTGCGCGACTATCTGGTCGGGCGTGGCGTGCCGGCCTCTCAGGTGCAGACGGCCGGTCGCGGCGAGCGCGAGCCGGTGGCCGACAACGGCAGTGACGCCGGCCGCGCCCGCAACCGTCGTGTGGAGATCTTCCTGCGCGAGCCGGCGGCCTGATCGGCCAGTCGGCGGGGCCGGCCTTGCCGGCTCACCAGGCGTAGGTCAGCGAGGTCGTCCAGCCCTGGGCGGTGCGCCCGCTGCCGCCCTCGTTGACGGGGTAGTCCCACTCGCGGCTGTATTCAAGCGCCAGGCGCAGGCCCTCCTGCACCCACTCGCCGGCGGTGACAAACAGGCGCTGGCGCGGCAAGGCGCCCACCCGCGCCGACAAACCGTCCCCCAGGCCGCTGAGGCCCGCCAAGCCCTGGCTGCGTGACAGCCCCAGCGCCAGGTAGCTGCCTTGGGCGCCGATCTCCTGCACCCAGGGGTTCCAGCCCAGCTGGTAGCCCAGCGACAGCTGCCAGGCCGATGGCCTCAGGCTGGCGGTGCGCCCCAGGTCGTCGGTGAACTCGGCGCGGCGCATTGCGCCATTCCATTCACCCACCAACGCCACCGGCCCCAGCATGGCCTTCAGGCTGGTGGACAGCCCAGGCACCCGGCCGATGCGGCCCAGCGCGCCGGCGTACTCGGCCTGCAGGAAGCGGCTGCTGAACAGGGCGCTGTTGTAGGCGATGTCCAGGTTTATCGACCACGGGCATAGGCCCAGACGCGGCAGATCTTCATAGCGTTTGCCGCAGTGGCCTTTGCCACGCCAGCCCGCCACGGCGCCAAAGTTGGACGCCAACGAGCCGGTTTGCCCGTCGAAGACATACATCGCCACATGCCAGGGCGGCGGCTCGGGCGCCAGCACCTGGGGCGGCAATTGCGGCGGGGGCGTGGCGGGCCCCTGGTAGCCCAGGCGCCGGCCGGCCGCCACCAGCATCGGCTGGATCCACCGGCCGTGCACCGGCGGGGCCACCACCGGCGGGCCGGCGGGGCCCAGACGGGGTGTGGGGAAGTGCAGGGCCAGGGCAATCGCGTTCTGGCGCATCTCGAAGGCCTCGACCGTCAAGGGCGTGCCCAGCGACAGCACGTCGGCCACCGGGTGACCGGTGGACGTGCCGAAGGGCAGCACCATACGGCCGATGGTCATGACCGGCGGAAAGCGGCGCGGATCGCCCAAGGTGATGTAGGCGGTGTCTACCGTCAGCCGGTCAGGGCTTGGGCCACCTGCCATTGCGCTCGGCTGGGCGCTGTCGACATAGTCGAACTTGACCCGCCCCACCGCCCAATCGTTGACCTGGATCTCCAGTTCGAAATCGACCGTCGCCAACCCGAAGCTGCGATGGCGCTTGCCGCTGAAGTCCTGCCGCTGCCCGACCGCCATGCCCAGGGTGCCGCCCAGCGAGGCGGCCTCGTTGATCTTGGAGCCCAGCGTGGACACCGACTCGCGAATGATCCGGCGCACCGCATCCTCCTGGGCGACCTGCGCGCCTTCCAACGCTTGCACTCGCCGGTCCAGGCGCTGGGCTTCGAGCCGGTCGCTGCTGTCGATGGGTGCGCTGCGCGGGCTGTCCGCCGCACCGCTGCCGGGCCGGGCCGGCTGCTGGGCCTCCAGGGCCTGCAGGCGCTCGGCCAGGGCGCGGTTCTCGGCCCGCAGCGCGGCCACGGCACGCTGCAGGTCGGCCAGGGTCTCGGCATCGCCGGCCTGGGCCCGGCAGGCGGCCCCCGCCAGGCCCAGCAACAGCCCGGGCAACAAAGTGGGCAGCAGGGGGGGCAGGGCGCCAGGCCAGCGGCTCATGTCGATGCTCCCGGGGTCAATGGCGGAAGGCCTCGGCCGGCTCAAGCCGTGCGGCGCGCAGGGCCGGGTAGGTGCCCGAGACCAGGCCGATCAGCGCGCCCACCA
>JAYUQJ010000090.1:0-14534 GCA_043756825.1 Betaproteobacteria bacterium
GGCCATGCAGCGGTAAAGTGCCTTGCACGCGGTGGAACCAAACGCCGACAGCCGCTCCGTTTGTTGGCTTTTGCAGCGCGGACACGCCAGTCGCTCACCATTGGGCTGGCGCCCGAAAAAACGGATTGGTATGGCCTCGCCTGCTTGTACCTGCGCTGGAGGCGCGATGCCATATTCAGTAAGCTTTCGCCGACCCTCTTCCGTAATCCAGTCCGTGGTCCAGGCTGGGGCCCGGCGCAGCGTCACCCAGGCCGGCCCCAGATCTGCTGCGTGCAGGGCGGCCAGCACGTCCTGCTCAATGACTTCGGTAGCAGGGCAGCCCGAGTAGGTCGGCGTTAGCACAATCTCCAGCCCGTGCGCATGCGGGATGACCTCACGCACGATGCCCAGGTCGCGCACGGATACGGCGGGTACCTCCGGGTCCAGCACGGTGCCCAGCACGTCCCACGCGGCCTGCACCCGGTCAAGCTCCATGACCTGCGCGCCAGCGGACATCACCAAACGCCCCCAGGAAACGCCCGCTGCAGATACTGCATGTCGGCGAGGATGAAGCCCATGTGCTCGCTGTGCTGGCCGCGTTTGCCGTGGCTTCGGAATGCCGATTCGGCGGGCACTTGTTGCCCTGCTTCACCGAGGATCGCGGTCATTTCCTGCTGCCATGCGGGCTGCAGTTCAGACCACAAAGGCCCGAGGCCAGCCGCATGCGAGGCCCGATCAATCGCGTCGGTATCGAACATCTCAGGCACGTAGCGCCAGAGATCGGCCAGCGCTGCCTGCATGCGGCGGGTTGACTCTGGCGTGCCGTCACCCAGCCGCACCACCCAATCGCCGGAATGCTGCTGGTGGTAGCGCGCTTCCTTCACGGCTTTTCCGGCGATGGCCGCCAGCTCGCTGTTCGATGACGCTGCCAGACGCTCCCACAGCAGCTTGAGCCAGGTGGCGGCCATGGTGTTGCGCAGCACACTAAAAGCAAAGTCACCGCGCGGTAGCTCGACCATCGTCAAATTAAGGTAGTCGCGTTCGCTACGAAGAAAGGCCAGTTGGTCTTCATCATGGTCCAGCCCTTCGACTTGACCCGCCAGCGTGAGCACGGCCCGCGCCTGGCCGATCAGGTCAAGCGCGATGTTGGCCATGGCGATGTCTTCTTCAAGCACCGGCGCATGGCCGCACCATTCGCCCAAGCGCTGGCCCAGGATCAGGCAGGTATCGCCGATGCGCAACAGGTACTGCGCCTCGGGCGTTTTGTTGAGTTGGATCGAGGCTTGCATCACGGTTTACATGTGGTCTACGGACTTGGGGAGCACGTAGAAAGTCGGGTGTCGGTAAACCTTGTCTTTCGCAGGATCGAAGTAGCTCTCTTTGTCGGCTGGGTCACTTGCCACGATTTGGTCCGAGCGCACCACCCATACGCTGCTTCCCTCCTGGCGGCGGGTATACACATCGCGGGCCATCTGTACTGCCATTTTTGAATCGACGGCATGCAGGCTGCCGCAGTGCTTGTGGTCCAGACCGGCTTTGCTGCGGACAAATACTTCCCACAGCGGCCATTCGGTGCCGGGTTGGGTATCAGGTGGTGCGGACATAAAGTTTTACCATTTCAATAAAGAGGGGTTCAAGCCGCCAGTGCCACATCTTGCTGTTTGGCGGCATGCGCCAATGCCGCTTCGCGCACCCAGGCACCGTCGTCCCAGGCCTTTACGCGGGCTTGCAGACGCTCGCGGTTGCACGGGCCGTCGCCGCCCACCACACGCCAGAATTCGCTCCAGTCGATAACGCCGAAGTCATGCGCCTGGCGCGCCTCATTCCATTGCAAATCCGGGTCGGGCAAGCTCACACCCAGAATGCGGGCCTGCTCCACCGTGGCATCGATAAACTTTTGCCGCAGCTCGTCATTGCTGATGCGTTTGATGCCCCAGCGCATCGACTGCGCGCTGTTGGGTGACTGGTCATCGGGCGGGCCGAACATCATGATCGACGGCCACCACCAGCGATTGACCGCGTCTTGCACCATGTCTTTTTGCGCCTGGGTGCCCTGCGTCATCATCGTCAGCAGCGCTTCATAGCCCTGGCGCTGATGAAAGCTTTCTTCGCGGCAGATGCGGATCATCGCGCGGGCATACGGCGCGTACGAACAGCGACAGATCGGCACCTGGTTCATGATGGCCGCGCCATCGACCAGCCAGCCGACCACGCCCATGTCGGCCCATGTCAACGTCGGGTAATTGAAGATCGAGCTGTACTTGGCCTTGCCGGTGTGCAGCGCGTCAAACATCTGGTCGCGCGATGTGCCCAGGGTCTCGGCTGCCGCGTAAAGGTAAAGGCCGTGGCCACCTTCGTCCTGTACCTTGGCCAGCAAAATCGCCTTGCGCTTGAGCGTCGGTGCCCGGCTGATCCAGTTGCCTTCGGGCAGCATGCCGACGATTTCGGAGTGCGCATGCTGGCTGATCTGGCGCACCAGCGTCTTGCGGTAGTTGTCGGGCATCCAGTCCTTGGCCTCGATGAAGTCTCCCGCATCGATGCGCGCGTCGAACCGCGCCTGCAGTGCCAGCTCCTCGGCCGAGCGCAGGGCCTTGGGCGCATCGCCGGCCTCCTTGCCCATCGTGTCCATCGCTTGGGTGTACATGGGGGGTCTCGCTAAGTGAAGTGAATTCAGCGGCTGCGCTGGTCCAGCACGCGCCGGGCCTTGCCAGTGAGCGTGCGCTCGATGCTGTCGGGCGCCAGCACCTCGATGCCGGTGCTCACGCCCACCAGGGTCTTGATGCGGTGCTGCAGCCAATGGGTGATCTCGCCGATATCGGCCGGGCCGGCCCGGGCGTTGGCGATGTTGAGTTCGGTGCGCACCTTCAGCGTGTCCAGCGGGCCCTCGCGGCCCACCACGAGCTGGTATTGGCCCGACAGCTTGGGGTGCTGCAGCACGATCTCCTCGATCTGGGTCGGGAAGACATTGACCCCGCGGATGATCAGCATGTCGTCGCTGCGGCCGACGATCTTGCCCATGCGCCGGAAGCTGCGCGCGGTAGGCGGCAGCAGCCGCGTCAGGTCGCGGGTGCGGTAGCGGATGATGGGCAAGGCCTCCTTGGTCAGCGAGGTGAAGACCAGCTCGCCCTCGCTGCCCCCGTTTTTCTCGTCATACGGCAGCACCGCCCCCGTCACCGGGTCGATGATCTCCGGGTAGAAATGATCTTCCCAGATCACCGGGCCGTCCTTGGTCTCGACGCATTCGCTGGCCACGCCGGGGCCCATCACCTCGCTGAGGCCATAGATGTCCACCGCATCGATGCCGGCCGAGGTCTCGATCTCCTTGCGCATGGCCTCGGTCCAGGGCTCGGCACCGAAGATCCCCACCTTGACCGACATCGCCGCCGGGTCCAGGCCCTGGCGGCGAAATTCCTCGATGATCACCTGCATATAGCTGGGCGTGACCATGATGATGTCGGGCTGGAAATCGGTGATCAGCTGCACCTGCTTCTCGGTCTGGCCACCCGACATCGGCACCACCGTGCAGCCCAGGCGCTCGGCGCCGTAATGTGCGCCCAGGCCACCGGTGAACAGGCCGTAGCCATAGGCCACATGCACCATGTCGCCAGCGCGGCCGCCGGCGGCACGGATGCTGCGCGCGGCCAGGTCGGCCCAAATGGAGATGTCGTTCCGGGTGTAGCCCACCACGGTGGGCTTGCCGGTGGTGCCCGACGAGGCATGGATGCGCGAGACCTGGGCGCGCGGCACCGCAAACAGGCCGAAGGGGTAGTTGGCGCGCAGGTCCTGCTTGGTGGTGAACGGGAACTTCGCCAGATCGGCCAGGTTTTTCAGATCACCCGGCTGCACGCCCGCTGCGTCGAACGCGGCGCGGTAATGCGCCACCTTGTCATAGGCCCGCTGCAGGGTCTGGCGCAGGCGTTGCAGTTGCAGCGCGGTGATCTCGTCGCGGCTGGCGGTCTCGATCGGCTCGAGATCGCCCGGGGCGGGGTGGCGAGGGGGCATCGGGGGTCTCCGGGGGAAGGTCGGGCAAGCGGGCAGGCGCGGGTCAATCGACCTGCACCACCGGCTTGCCACGCGCGGTGTAGCTGCGGCCGCGGAAGGCGGCAATGCGTTCACCGCGCTGGTTGCGCACATCGGCGTCGTACACACCGGTGCGCCCGGCCTTGGACAGCTCGGTGCAGGTGGCGGTCAGCACATCGCCCAGGCGGCCTGGGGCCAGCAGGTCGATCGCGAAACCCGAGGCCACGGTCAGCTCGTTGTAGCTGTTGCAGGCAAAAGCAAAGGCCGAATCGGCCAGGGTGGTGATCAGGCCGCCATGGCAGATGGCGTGACCGTTGAGCATGTCGTCGCGCACCACCATCTCGATCACCGCGCGGCCGGGCCCCACCTCGGTGATGCGCATGCCCAGCATCCGGGTGGCCTGGTCCCCGGCCCACATCGCGTCGCGTACCAATTCAGCCAAAGCCTGCGGGGTCGGTCTTGTCATGGGCAAGAGAAGCATCCAGAGTACGGGCCAGCGCGCATGATCGGCTGGCCTGCAGCGAGTTGAAAGTACCGATCGTCAACACTTTCGACCGACCGGTCGGTGAATAGTATCCCACCGTCGGTGCTGATACAAGTCAAGTGCCCTGGGGTTTACCCGTCAAACCGTTCACGGGCCGCACCCGCTTGCACCGCGTCACCCGCAGGGGTTGGCGTACGCCAGACCAACGACAATGCACGGCTGAACCTGCCCTGCCGCACTGCGGCCACCGCCATGTCCGAAACACCCGATCTGCCCGCATCCGCCCAGCCATCCGCCGACCTGCCCGCTGCCCAGCCCCCGCAGGGGGCCGCCGAATCGGCCGTGCCAATGCACCGGACGGCGCCGGCGGCTGCAGCGGCAGACGAAGCGCCGCCCGCAGCCGCGCCCCAGGGCCGGGCTGCGGCCGATGACCCGGCCCCGGCCGGCGCCAGCACGGAGGTCGACACCGATGCGGCCGGCGCAGTGCAGGCTGAAGTGCTGCCGGCTGCCGACCCGGCGGCGGCCCGCCCGGCGGCCGGGCGCGATCTGTCACCGGCGGCCTGTGCCGATCTGCTCAAGCAACATTTCCCGGCGCTTTTCACCGGAGCGCCCAAGCCGCTGAAGCTGCGTATCCAGGCCGATATCAACGAGCGCACGCCCATGATGTTCACCAAGCCGGCGCTGTCGGCCTTCTTCCGGCGCTACACCACCACCACCGCCTACCTGATCAACTTGGGCAAGGCCACCCACCGCTTCGACCTGGACGGCCAGCCGGCCGGCGAACTGAGCGAAGAACACCGCCAGTTGGCCCGCGACGAGCTGACCCGCCGGCGCCAGGTCACGCGGGAGCGCGAGCAGCAGGCCCTGGCCCAGCAACGTGCCCAGGACCAGCAGGCGCACCAGCAGGCACATCAGGCCCAGCAGGCCCGGCAGGCACAGCAAGCCGAAGCCGCACAACGCCAGCGCGAAGCCCAGCAAGAACGGCAGGCCCGCCTGACCCTGCTGCGCGACTTTGAGCGCACCACCCTGACGATGGCCAATTTCTGCGTGCTCAAGGGCCTCAAGCCCGAGGCCTTGACGCTGCTGCTGGCACAAGCCCGCAAAGAGGCCGCAGAAGCGCCACCACCGCGGCCGGACGAAGGCCGTGCCCCGGTCCGCCCCCGCCAGGACAATGCGCCGGGCGACCGCCGCAACGAGGGCCACCGGGACGGCCGTCCGGCCGTTCGCCACGACAAGCCGCTTGGCCCACGGCCTGCGAGTGCGGCCGATGCCAGGGCCAGTGCGCGGCCCGATCGCCGGCCGGCCAGCCCAGGCCGGCAAGATCGCACGGGCGGGAAGCCGTCAGGGCCGCGCAACGGGGGTTGAGCCGCTCGCCTGCCTGGCTGCGACCGCGCAGCGGCGCAGCAGTCGCGCGCAGCGCAGGCTCAGCCGCTGAGGGATGTCGAGCGGGACCGGGCGGTGCGCCGCAACCTACCCGATCCAGGCGATCAAGCCAGTTTCAGGGTCTGCGCCAAGGCCCAGGCCTGGTCGGCCAAGGGGCGGGCGCGCCGCCCCGACTCCAGCGCTTGCGGGCTGGATGCATTGCCTTGCAGCGCGCGGCCCATGATGCCCTGCAGGATACTGGCCAGGCGAAACATGTTGAACACCAGGTAGTAGCCCCATTCGCCAGCGCCGACCTGGCGCCCGCCCTGCCCGGTGCGCTGCAGGTAGGCCTGCAGGTAGGCGTTCTCGTCCGGTATGCCCAGGGCCGCCAGGTCCTGGCCGGCCAGGCCGCGAGCGGTCGGGCCGTTGCTCATGTGCCAGGTCATGCAGTGGTAGGCGAAGTCGACCAGCGGGTCTCCGAGCGTGGACAACTCCCAGTCCAGCACCGCCAGGATGCGCGGCTCGGTCGGGTGCAGCATCACATTGTCCAGACGGTAGTCGCCATGCACGATACGGGTCGGCCCCTCGGGCGGCAGGTGGCGCGGCAGCCAGTCGATCAGGGCGTCCGCCGAGGCGATGGGCTCGGTCTGCGCAGCGCGGTATTGCTGGGTCCAGCGCTTGACCTGGCGCGCCACATAGCCGCCCACCTTGCCAAAGCCGTCCAGCCCCACGGTCGAGGGATCGATGCCATGCAGGGCCGCCATCACCCGGTTCAACTCGTCATAGATCGCGGTGCGCTCGGCGGGTGCCAGACCGGGCAGCGCAGGGTCCCACAACACCCGGCCTTCGACACAGTCCATCACGTAAAACGATGTGCCGATCACCGCCGGGTCTTCGCACAGCACATGGGCTCGCGCCACCGGCACGTCGGTGCCGGCCAGCGCGCTAATGACACGAAACTCGCGGTCCACCGCATGCGCCGACTGCAGCAGTTGGCCCGGCGGCTTGCGCCGCAATACATAGCGCCGGCCATCGGCAGCGGTGAGGCGGAAGGTGGGGTTGGATTGCCCGCCCTTGAACTGCTCCACCTGCAAGGGGCCGGCCGCCAGCGCCGGCATCTGGGCATGCAGGTAGGCGGCCAGGCGCGCTTCGTCAAAGGCATGCTGGGCCGACACCGGCCGGGTGCCGGTAAATTGGGCGTATTTGTCGTTGGCGGGCTGGTCGCTCATCGTCTCTCCTCGGGGGCCGTCATCAAGGGCGGGTCAGCTGCAATGGCAGCGCGGGCCAGGCGCTGGTCAAGCAGGGCGGCAAAGGCCAGCGGCTGATCAACCATCAGGTGGTGGTCGGCGTCAGCCAGGCTGAGCAGCTCGGTGCCCGCCGGCGATTGTGATGCCATCCATGCCAGCAGATCGGCCGAGACCAGTTGCGACCGACCACCGCGCAGCAGGGTCAGCGGGCAGGCCGCCCGAGCCAGGTCTTGCAGTGGATGGCCGAAATCAAAGTGGCGGAACAGGAAGGGGTCGAAGCGCCAGGCCCAGCCGGACCGGCCCTGCGGGCCGGTGACCTGCTTCAAGCCGCGGCGCGCGATCAGGTCGGCGACGAAGTGCAAGGCGCAGCCCTGCGCCGGCAGGAAGCGGAAACGCGCCAGGGCGTCGGCCTGGCTGTCGTAGACCCGCGCCGACCGCAGCGTGTCGGCGCGTGGCCGGCGCGCCCGCGCCGAGCGCGAAGGCGGCCGCAGCGGTGTGTCCACCACCCAGGCACGCGCCCAGTCAGCGCCGGACCGCGCGGCCAGGTTCAGCACCGGGAAACCGCCGAAGGAGTGACCCACCAGCACCGGTGGCACGGCGGCGGCCATCAGGCCGCTGGCCCGGGCCACCGCGCTGACCTCGTCGGCCCATTGGGCGATGCTGTACTGGGTGCGCCAATCCGAGCCGCCCATGCCGGACAAGCTCATCGCCACGACCCGGCGCCCGCGCCGCAGCAGCGGTGCAATGAAGCTGTACCAATCGGCATGGGCGCCGTTGCCGTGCAGCAGCATCAGGCCCGGGTCGCCCACCCGGCCCCAGGCCAGCGTCTCGATCTGTGCGCCCTGCACCTTGACCACACTGCGCTGCGGTGCGTCGGCCAGCGCCTGCGCGAACCAGCCGGGGGCTTCAGGCACGCGTCCGACATAGGCCGCCAGCGGCGGTGGGTGGTGCAGACGCGGCGGCCTGGTTTCTTGCGTCATCGGGTGGTGCAGCCGGGTGGCGGCCGGGTTGCGGCCAGGTTGCGGCCGGGTTGCGGCCGGGAAGGAATCAGGACAAAAAGGCGCCCAGGCGCTGCGTGCGCCGACGGGCTGCGGCTCAGCCCCGGCCGGCCAAGGCCTGGCCGATCTCCTGCCGACCCTGGGCGGCGCCGCTGGCGGGCACCTGGTCACCGGCGCGCTCGCAGATGCGATCCCAGGCCAGGGCCAGTTGTTCAGGGGTATCGGCCCCGGCGCCCAAGTGCAGGCCGCGGCTCAGCGTGATGTGCACGGCCTCGAAACTGCCGGCCCCGGCGCAGGCGATCGCCCGGTTGGGCGCCTGTTCGCAGGCCAGCCACAGCAGGGCTGGCACCACCGCCGCCGGGTCCAGCAGGGCCAGCATGTCGGGCGGCAGCAGGCCGGCCGTCATCTGGGTGGCAGCGGTGGGCGCCAGGCAATTAACGCGGATGCCATGACGCTCGCCCTCGATCGACAAGGTCTGCATCAAACCCACCAGTGCCATCTTGGCCGCGCCGTAGTTGGCCTGGCCGAAATTGCCGAACAGGCCGGACGACGAGGTGGTCATCACGATGCGGCCGTATTGCTGCGCCACCATGATCGGCCACACCGCCTGAGTGCAGTGCACCGCACCCATCAGATGCACCTCCAGCACCAGCCGGAAGTCGTCCAGCGACATCTTGGCAAAACTCTTGTCGCGCAGGATGCCGGCGTTGTTGACCAGGATGTCCACCCGGCCCCAGGCGGCCATGACTTGCGTCACCAGTGCCGCCACGGCCGCCGGGTCGGTCACCGAGGCCGCCACCGCCAAGGCCTGGCCGCCCGCAGCGGTGATTTCGTCCGCCACCGCCTGGGCCGGGCCGACCCCCAGGTCGTTCACCAGCACGCGGGCGCCGCGAGCGGCCAGCGCCAGGGCATGTGCCCGGCCCAACCCGCCGCCGGCCCCGGTGACGATAGCGACGCGATTGGTGAAATCGATATTCATGATGCTGCAGTGGGTTTGGAGTTTTCGGTACGCTGCTGCATTGGTTTATACCGTAAGTACCAATGGCGCCCGGCACTGGGGTTTGGAAGACTCGGTATTCTCACCCCCTCCACTCTCAAAGGAATCAGCATGGGCTTGTTTGATCTTCAAGGCCAGGTCGCGGTGATCACCGGATCGTCGCGCGGCATCGGCCGGGCGATTGCCGAGCGCATGGCCGAGCATGGTGCCAAGGTGGTGATCAGCTCGCGCAAGCAAGACGCCTGCGACAGCGTGGCCGACGCCATCAACGCCCGGCACGGCGCGGGTACCGCGCTGGCCCTGGCGGCCAACATCTCCAGCAAGGACGCGCTGCAGAACCTGGTGGATCGCAGCCTGGCCAGCTTTGGCCGCATCGACACCCTGGTCTGCAATGCCGCCAGCAATCCCTATTACGGGCCGATGGCCGGCATTGCCGACGAGCAGTTCCGCAAGATTCTGGACAACAACATCATTGCCAACCACTGGCTGATCACGATGGCGGTGCCGCAGATGATCGAGCGCCGTGAGGGCTCGATCATCATCATCTCGTCCATCGGCGGCCTGCGCGGCACGCCGGTGATCGGCGCTTACGGCATCAGCAAGGCCGCCGATATGCAACTGGCGCGCAACCTGGCGCATGAATACGGTCCGCACAATGTGCGGGTCAACTGCATCGCACCGGGCCTGATCCGCACCGACTTTGCCAAGGCCTTGTGGGAGAACCCCCAGGCCCTGGCCGCCCGCAACGCGTCCACGCCCCTGCGGCGCATCGGCGAGCCTGACGAGATCGCCGGCGCGGCGGTCTATCTGGCGGCGCCGGCCAGCCGCTTCATGACCGGCCAGAGCCTGGTGATCGACGGTGGCGTGACGATTTAGGGCAAGGCTGGACCAGTCCCTGCGGATGCGCTTGCCTCGATCTGCGATGCACCGCAAGGCGCAAACCACGGCCAAGGCCCAGCTATGGCGAGGATTCGCAACGCCACAGAGCGCCCCAAGCGAGGTGCTGCGCGCCGCGAGTGACTGGGTCCGCGTGGCCTCGGCAGCCCGGCCGGCACGCAACTGCGGGTGCGCCCTTGCCGGCGGCATCGCCGACAATCCCGGCCATGCCGCTGAGTTGGATAGACGACGACACCCCGCTGCCCCCCACCAGCCTGGCGCTGGGCGCCGACAGCCAGGCACCGGGCCTGCTGGCGGCGGGGGGCAGCGTCACGCCACAACGCCTGGCGCAGGCTTACCGGCGCGGCATCTTTCCGTGGTACAGCGCCGGCGAGCCGCCGCTGTGGTGGACCCCCGACCCGCGCATGGTGCTGCCGGTGGCCGAGTTCAAGCTCGCCCCCTCGCTGCGCAAGACCCTGCGCCGCTTCATGCGCGACCCGGCCTGCGAGGTGCGCATCGACAGCGCCTTCGACCGGGTGATCGAGGCCTGCGCCGCGACCCCTCGTTCCGGCCAGGCCGGCACCTGGATCGCGCCCGAGATCATCGACGCCTACACCGCCTGGCACCGCGCCGGCGCAGTGCACAGCGTCGAGGCCTGGGTCGACGGGTGCCTGGTCGGCGGCCTCTACGGCGTCAGTCTGGGGCGCATGTTTTTTGGTGAGTCGATGTTCTCGCACCGCACCGACGCGTCCAAGATCGCACTCGCAGCGCTGGTGGCCTTCTGCCGCGCCCACGGCATGGCCCTGATCGACTGCCAGCAACGCACCGGTCACCTGGCCAGCCTGGGCGCACGCGAGATCGACCGCGGCGCCTTCGAGGCCCACCTGGCAGCGACCGTGGACGCCAACCCGCCGCCGGCCTGGACCTATGATCCAAGCTGGTGGCAATTCCTGGCGCTGGCACCGGCCCCGTCCGCCAAGCCCGCCCAGACCGTCACGACCGTCGCCCCCAACCCGAGCTGATGCTGCCGTGACCCTTCCGCGAGAGCTACCGCTGGCGTCTTTGCAGTTCTACGCCACCGCGCCTTACCCGTGCAGCTACCTGCCTGACCGGCTGGCCCGATCGCAAGTGGCCACGCCCAGCCACCTGATCCACGCCGACGCCTACAGCGCGCTGGTGGCGCGCGGCTTCCGGCGCAGCGGCATGTTCACCTACCGACCCTATTGCGACAGTTGCCGCGCCTGCATGCCGCTGCGCGTGCCAGTGGCCAGCTTTGCCGCCACGCGCAGCCAGCGCCGGGCCTGGGCCCGCCACCAGTCGCTCAAGGCCCGGGTCTTGCCGCTGGGCTTCGTGGCCGAGCATTACCAGCTTTACCTGCGCTACCAGTCGGGCCGCCATGCCGGTGGCGGCATGGACCACGACAGCGTCGACCAGTACACCCAGTTTCTACTGCAGAGCCGGGTCAATTCACGCCTGGTTGAGTTTCGAGACCCGGCTGCACAGGGCCTGGGCACGCTGCGCATGGTTGCCATCGTCGATGTGCTGAGTGACGGCTTGTCTGCGGTCTATACCTTCTACGATCCCACGCACAGCGGCGGCCTGGGCACCTACGGTGTGCTCTGGCAGATCGAACAGACGCGCCAGCTTCAGCTGCCTCACCTCTACCTGGGCTACTGGATCGCTGCCAGCCCGAAGATGGCCTACAAGGCCGGTTTCGGGCCCTACCAGCTGCTGCAGGAGGGTGGCTGGGCCTGGGCCGCGCCGTCGGCAACGCCCACCCCGGCCGCCGCGACGCCGCCACCCGACCCGGCAGGGCCCTGAGGCAGCATAGAGTGGTGGCGCTGGGACGCGGTCGGCCACTGACCCAAGTTCCAGCGCAATGCGGCCACTGAACAACCCGCTCCTGGTCCCACCCGTGCCGTTCACCCCTCAAATCGGGGGGCGGACACGGCTGAGCGATCTGATTCAAGTCTAATGGCGCGCCGGGGCTGGGTTAGCCTGCGGCAAACACTGAAAGGGCGCCTCGTGAAAGACCTTTCGAGAAACTTCTTCGACACAAAATCAACGGGTTACGTGTCAAGTCCCGGCTGATTATAAACTCTCTTTACAAACAAATCTGGTTTTTCAGCGTGCCATTTCTTGAGCGCCTGGACGGGTGACGAATGGTTGAGTGCACGTTGCGGAATCCGGTGGTTGTACGTTTTGACGTAGTTGACGAGCGTGGCCTCCAACTCAGCCGCCGAGGTAAATCTGGTTTGGCTCACAACCTGGCTGATTCTGCCGTTGAAGCGCTCCACCATGCCGTTGGTCTGCGGGTGGCGCGGCGGGGACAGGCGGTGCTCAATGCCCAGCGCTTTACAGCGCACGTCGAACTTGTGCTTTCCTGATGGCGTGCGCTTTTTGCTGGTGAAGCGGTCGGTGAACTGGCTGCCGTTGTCGGTCAGCAGTTTGGTGATCTTCATCGGCGCAGCCTCGTGCAGCCGCTCCAGGAAGTTCACGCTGCTGGCGTCGCTTTGGTCGGCGTAGATGTGTACGAACACCCAGCGCGTGGCGCGGTCGATGGCGACGAACAGATAGCGCCGAGCGGCTTCATCGGGCATCTGCGGCAGGTACTTGATGTCCATGTGCAGGAAGCCCGGTTCATAGTCCTTGAAGGTCTTGATCGGCGCCTGGGTTTCACCCGCATCCGCACGCGCCTGCGCTTGCAACTCGCGCAAGTTGGACGCGCCGTGGCGGCGCAAACACCGATCCAGCCCGGAGCGCGACGCAGCCGGGTTGATGAACTCCCGCACCACCACCAGCAAGTCATCCAATGGCAGCAACAACATGCGCCGCAACTCCACCGCGATGGCCTCCTCGCCGGGCGTCAGCGTGGTGTTGAGCTTGTGTGGGCGGTGTGTCAGATCGAGCGGCGTCTCGCGGCGCTTCCACTTGGCTGCTGTGGCGCGGCTGATGTTGTAGAGCTCCGCCAACTCAACGAGCGGCGCGCAAGAGGCCTTGATCTCCGTTCGCGTACGGGGTGTCGTGCGCGCTTGGGCGTGGACTTGGCTCATTGAATGTTCTCTGCTTTAAAGGAATCAATCACGCCGCGCATCACGTCCCTTGCTTTGAACAGTGGCCAGCTCCGAATAGGGACATGATCACAAACACGATCCATTGTCTTGGCCAAGTTGGCACGTGCAGCGCTGAAGGTGACCTCCGGCCAATTTTCGGCTTTCGGCCAGAAAGCGCCAATAACCCTGCGGGCGCCGCAGATCATGGCCGCGCCGCACGCAGGCGCGCCACCTGGGCCGGCAGGTCGGGCCAGGGCGGCTGGTCCGGTGCAAAGCGCTGGCGCATCCAGGCCGCCAGCTCGGCGATCTGGGCGTCGTCCAGCGCCTCGCGAAAGGCCGGCATGTGGCCGATCGCCGGGAAGGCCGGCTGCCAGATGCCGTCCAGCACCGTGCGCAGCAGGTTGTCGGGCCGGGCGCTGTGCAGATTGGGATTGAGCGCCAGGGGCTGGTTCAGCCCCAGCACCTGCGGGCCGTCGCCCGCATGGTGGCAGGCACCGCAGGCCCCGTCGAACAAGCGCTGGGCAGGCCCGGGCAGCAGCCCGGGCTGCCGGGCGGCGCGCTGCACCAGGGCCTGGGCCGTTGCGTCGGCGGTAGCCACGGGGTCGCCCGCCCGGCCCGCCGGCTGCAGTGCCACCAGGTAGTGCGCCATCGCCGCCAGGTCGGCCTCAGGCACGCCAGCGAGTTGGCGTACCACCCCGGCCATCGGCCCACCGGCAATGCCATGGGCGGGATGGTGGCCCTGGCGCAGGTACTGCAGCATCGCGGCCTCGGTCCAGGGCACGGGCGAGCGGGCCAGCGCACCCAGGGCCGGCGCCTTCCAGCCATCGGCCAGCGCACCGCCCAGGTAGGCGGTCTGCAGGCGCTCGGCGCCCAGGGCGTTTCTCGGGGTGTGGCAGGCGCCGCAGTGGCCCAGTCCGTTGACCAGGTAGGCGCCGCGGGCCCACTGCGCCGGGTCGGCACCCGGCGGCGGCGCCTGGCTGGCTGCAGCGGCGGGCACCGGGCCGGTCTGCAGGTGCAAGGCGTTCCACAAGGCCATCAGCGGCCGCAGATTGAACGGGAAGGCCAGGCGCGTCTCGGGCACCGGGTTCACCACCGCCGGCTGCGCCATCAACCAGGCGTAAAGGGCGGTCAGGTCGTCGTCCTCGACCTGGCTGAAGGCGGTGTAGGGGAAGGCCGGGTAGAGGTGCTGGCCAGCGCGCGACACGCCTTCGCGCATGGCCCGCTGGAAGGCCGAGAACGACCACTGGCCAATGCCGGTGGCCGGGTCGGGCGTGAGGTTGCTGCCGTACACCGTGCCGAAGGGCGTGGCCAGGGCCAGGCCGCCGGCCAGGCCTGCGCCGCCCGGCGTGCTGTGGCAGCCCACGCAATTGCCCAGCGCGGCCAGCACCCGGCCACGCTCGATCATTGCGGCGCTGTAGACCCCGGCCGGATCGGCCCGTACCGGCGCGATCGCCGGCCGCCAACCCAGCGCCATCGCCGCCAGGCCCACCAGGCTGCCCAGCAGCGCGGCGGCCAGCG
>JAYUQJ010000091.1:0-14513 GCA_043756825.1 Betaproteobacteria bacterium
CAAGCTGGCTTCGCGTTTCACTGGAGATGGCATAAAGGTGCTTTTGGCGGCCGGCGACACGTTTCGGGCGGCGGCCATCGATCAACTCACCATTTGGGCCGAGCGTTCGGGCGCCGAAATCGTAAAAGGGCAGCCCGAGGGCGACCCGGCGGCCGTATGTTTTGACGCGGTCAAAGCGGCCCAGGCACGGGGTACCGACGTCGTATTATGCGATACGGCGGGACGTTTGCACACCAAAACCAACTTGATGGAAGAACTCAAAAAAGTGCGCCGGGTGATTGCCAAGGCTATGCCCGATGCTCCGCATGAAGTGTGGCTGGTACTTGATGCCACGACCGGTCAACGCCCGGGCGCGGCGCGCGGCGTCCACCTGCTCCTTGGGGGCCACCGCGTTCATCACCCGCGAGATCGATTTCTCGACGTCGATGGCCGGAAAATGGCCGGTCTCGGCCAGCTCGCGCGACAGCACGATGTGGCCGTCGAGGATGCCGCGTGCGGCATCGGCGATCGGGTCCTGGGGGTCGTCGCCCTCGCTCAGCACGGTGTAGAAGGCGGTGATCGAGCCCAGCCCGTTCAGGCCGTTGCCCGAGCGCTCCACCAGTTGGGGCAGCTTGGCAAAGCAGCTGGGTGGGTAGCCCTTGGTGGCGGGCGGCTCGCCGATGGCCAGCGCGATCTCGCGCTGGGCCATGGCATAGCGGGTCAGGCTGTCCATCAGCAGCAGCACATGCCGGCCCTGGTCGCGGAAATGCTCGGCCACGGCCGTGGCATAGGTGGCGCCCTGCATGCGCACCAGCGGCGGCGCATCGGCCGGGGCGGCCACCACCACGCTGCGGGCCAGGCCGCTTTCGCCCAGGATGTCCTCGATGAACTCCTTGACCTCGCGGCCGCGCTCGCCGATCAGGCCGACCACGATCACGTCGGCCTCGGTATAGCGCGCCATCATGCCCAGCAATACCGATTTGCCCACGCCCGTGCCGGCGAACAGGCCCAGGCGCTGGCCGCGGCCCACCGTGAGCATGGCGTTGATCGCCCGCACGCCGGTGTCCAGCGGGCGCCGCACCGGGTCGCGTTCCATCGCATTGATCGGGCGGCGCAGCATCGGCTCGTTGCGCACATGGGTGAGCGGGCCCAGCCGGTCCATGGGCTGGCCCATCGCGTCGATCACCCGACCGAGCAGGCCGTCGCCCATCGGCAGGTGCAGGCCGCGGTCCTCGCTGCGGCGCCAGAGCGGGTTGTCGCGGCCCAGCAGTGGCGGGGCATGCGGCGTGATGCGCGGGCTGACCCGCGCGCCGCTGGACAGGCCCTGCAGGTCGCCGGTGGGCATCAGCAGGGCCCGGTCGCCGTTGAAGCCCACCACTTCGGCCTGCACCGGGTTGGGCGCGTCGCCATGCACCTCGAACACCGCGCCCACCGGCGCGCGCACGCCGGCGGCCTCGAGCACCAGGCCGGTGACCCGCACCAGGCTGCCGTGGGTCTGCAGCGGGCTGCACACCGCAGCATAGGCCTGCAGGTCCTTGAGGTAATGGGTCCAACGGGCGGTGCGGGCCGACACGCCGCCCGTATCCGGTGCCGGCACTGCGGTCGGCGCACCCGGGCTCGCGCTGCGCTGGCCAGGCGGCTGGCTCACGCGTCGCCCCCCGGCTGGCCCGCGCCGGTCGGCTCGTCATCCCAGGCCACGCCGGTGCCCAGGGCATGGGTGGCCTGGGTCCAGCGAGCGGCCACGCGGGCGTCCACCGTGCCGGCGTCGGATTCCACCCGGCAGCCACCGCGGGCGACGGTGGCCTGGGCCACCAGGCGCGCGCCACGCGCCAGCAGCGCGTCTTCGCAGCCGGCCGCCACCAGGGCGTGATCGTCAGGATGCACCAGCACGCTGATCTGCCGCGCGCTGGCCAGCACCGCATGGACGGCATCGCGCGCCACCTGGGCCACCAGCGCCGGCCGCACGCTCAATTCGCTGCGCACCACCTGGCGTGCCAGCTCGGTGGCCACCCGCGCCAGGCTGCTGGCCATCTGCTGCTCGAGCTGGCCCAGTTCCGTGTCGAGCGCATGCACCACCTGGGCCACCTGGCTGCTGACCTGGCTGGCAAAGCTCTGCTTGAAGTTCTCCAGCGCCACCAGGCCGTCACGGTAGCCGTCCTGGTAGCCCTGGGTGCGGGCGGCGGCGACCTGTTGCTGCATCTCGGCCTGCATCTCGGCATGCAGTTCCTCCAGCGTCGGCAGGTTCGCCGCCGGCTCGGCCGGCGCCAGGGTCTGGGCAGCGGTATCGGGATCGGGCTGGGGCTGCGTCAGGGGCGCGCGGGCGACCGCCAGTGCAGCGCTGGGCACGCCGGCCAGGCCCGCCTGCATGTCGCCGTGGCGCGGGTCGCTGGCCCCGCGCACCGGCGCCATCGCACTGGCCGGCGGCGCCCAGGGTGCAGGGGCCAGGTCTTGCGCCTGGCCAAAACTGCCGGGCCGCCAGGCGGCGAAGCTGCGCAGTTCCTCGCGCGGGATGAAGCGGGTGTAGGCGCTGCTGCCGGCGGCCGGCGGTAGCGGGGGCGCGGCGCGCGCAGCGGTCTCGTGTCTAGAGGAATTCATCGGCGCCTCCGCTGGCCAACATGATGGTGCCCTCGTCCACCAGGCGGCGGACGATCTTGATCATTTCCTTCTGCTCGGCCTCGACATCGGCCACCCGCACCGGTCCGCGGCCGTCCAGGTCTTCCTTCAAGGTCTCGGCGGCGCGGCTGGACATGTTGCGGAACACCTTCTCGCGCATCTCCGGCGTGGCGCCCTTCAGGGCCAGCACCAGGGATTCGCTCTGCACTTCCTTGAGCACCGCCTGGATGCCCTTGTCGTCGAGCTTGATCAGGTCGTCGAAGCCGAACATTTTGTCCATCAGCTTCTGGGCCAGATCGGCATCGCTCTCGCGCACGAAGTCCAGCACGCTGGTCTCGAGTGCGCTGCCCAGCAGGTTGATCAGCTCGGCCGCCGGTTTGACACCGCCCAGCGAGGCCTTGCGCACCGAATCGCCAGCGGCCAGCACATGGCTCATCACGTCGTTCAGGTCGCGCAACGCAGCCGGCTGGATGCCGTCCAGCGTGGCAATCCGCACCAGCACCTCGTTGCGCTGGCGGTCGCCCATCAGCTTGAGCACCGCCGAGGCCTGGTCCACCTCCAGGTGCACCAGGATCGCGGCCACGATCTGCGGATGTTCATTGCGCAACAGCTCGGCCACCGAGCCGGCATCCATCCACTTCAGGCCCTCGATGCCGGTGACGTCGGCACCCTGCAGGATGCGGTCGATCAACAGGTTGGCCTTGTCCTCGCCCAGGGCCTTGAGCAGCACCGAGCGCACGAATTCGTCGTTGTTGTCGACCAGCGAGTAATGCTCGTCGGCCACCGCGCAGAACTTGTTCAGCACCACGCCCAGGCGGTCGCGCGAGACGTTGCGCAGACGCGCGATGGTCTCGCCCAGCCGCTGCACCTCCTTGGGACCGAGTTGCTTGAAGACCTCGGCGGCTTCTTCTTCGCCGATCGACATCAGCAGGATGGCGGCGTCTTCCAGGCCTTGTTCGTCCATGACGGCTCGGGTTCGGTGAGGGGGGTGAGGGGCCGGTCAGGCCTCGGGGTCGGTGAACCAGCTGCGCAGGATGGTGGCGGCGGCCAGCGGGTTGCTGCGGGCCAGCGCGCGCGCCTGTTCCAGCTGCTTGTCCACGTCGGGCGCGGGCAGGGCCAGCGGCGCACCGTTCTCGTCCAGCCCCGCGTCGGCCGTGCCGCCGGGCAGGGCCTCCGGGCCGTCCACCACCGCGTTCACACCGGTTTCGGGCGCAGCGGGCGGCGGGTCTGCCTTCTCGGGCGCCAGGGCCGGACGCACCACGCCGAACAGCAGCATCAGCGCCACCAGGGTCAGCGCGGCTGGCACGCCGCCGGCCTTGACCAGCTCCAGCAACCAGGGCTGCTTCCACAGCGGCAGCGCGTCGGGCTCGGGCTTGATGTCACGGAAGGGCACGCTGACGACCTTGACCGAGTCGCCGCGCTCCTTGTTGTAGCCCACAGCCTCCTGCACCAGGGCGGTGAACTTTTCGATCTCCTCGGGCGGCAGTGCGGCGCTGCTGGGCTTGCCCTTGGCGTCGGTGCTGCTGCGGTGGTTGACCACCACCGCCACATTCACCCGTTTGATGGTGCCGACCGCATTGCGCAGCATCTCCACCCGCTTGTCGACCTCGTAGTTGATCTGGCTCTCGCGCCGGGCACCGCTGGCGGTCAGGCCGGTCTGGGCTGGCTGCAGCGGTGCCGATGCGCCGGTGATGGGCGCGGCCGCTGGCGCCGCCGGCTGGTTGGTGGCGGCGCCGGGCACGCCGGTGGGCTGCGGGGTGTTACTGCCGGCCGCGTCCAGGCTGCGCTGGCTGCGGATGGCTGCGCGCTCGGCGCCCTGGTTGGGGCCATAAGCCTCGGTGGTGGACTCCTTCTGGTTGAAGTCCAGCTCGGCCGTGACGGTGGCGCGCAGATTGTCGGGGCCGAGCGCGGGCTCGAGGATTTCATTGACGCGCTTGAGCAGGCGTGCCTCGGTCTCGCGCAGCTGGCTGCGTTGCTGGGCGGTGAGGTCGCTGCGGCCTTCGCCCTCGGGCTGGGTCAGCCAGTTGCCGTCCTGGTCGGTGATGGTCACGCCGCCGGGCGCCAGGCCGGGCACCGACATGGCTGTCATGTGCACGATGCCGGCGATCTGGCCGCGCTCGAGCGTGCGGCCGGGCGCCAGGGTGAGTGCCACCGAGGCCGATGGCTTCTCCTGCTCGCGGTAGAAGCCGTTCTGGTGTGGCAGCGCCACCATCACCTTGACCGCCTGCACCGTGCTGATGGTGGCGATCTGCTGCTCCAGCCGGCTGCCCAGCGCGCGTTGCAGGTTGGTGCGCTCCTGCAGCTGCGATTGGCCGAAGTTCTGCTTATCGAACAGCTCGTAGCCGCTGGGCGCGGACTTGGGCAGGCCCAGGGTGGCCAGGCGCATGCGCAGTTCATTGACGCGTGCCGCCGGCACCATGATGCGCTGGCCCAGCGGGCTGAGCTCGTAGCCCTCGCCCATCTTGTTGAGCTGGTCGACCACCGTGCCGGCCTCGCTCTCGGGCAGGGTGTGGCTGAACAGCTGCACCATCGGCACCTGGCGGCTCCACAGCGCCAGCACCAGCAGCATGGCCAGCAGGCCGGAGGTGCCGGCGCCGAGCAGCCACTTCTTGCGCAAGGGCAGGGCCTGCAGGCGCGCCAGCGGGCCGGTCGGCCGGACCGGCGCATCGGCGGCGTCCGGCGTGGCCTCGGCCAGCAGTGCAGCCTCGTTGGCAGGGGTGAGTGGAGTGACAGCGGCGTCCATGGCAAGCGTTGACGGCAGGGCGCCAGAGGTGAAGTCAGCCCCCGGCATGACGGTCATTGTTGGGTGCAGCCCACCCGGCGCATGGCGCAAACAGCTTGCGTTTCGGGTTTCAGTTCGCACCATTGCGGCCTAGGGGGGGCGCCTACATTGCGCAGCAGGACACTGGTCGTCCCTACAGGCACCCGCCATGAAACTCGAGCTAAAGCCCTTCGACTTCGCCCAGGCCGTGGCGCGCGCCGGCCTGCGCACCGACGGTCATCCCGTGGGCGCACCACCCGCGGCGGCGCAGGGCAGCTTCGGCACCGCCATGGCGCAGGCCCTGCAGCAGGTGAGCGCCAGCCAGATGGACGCCCAGCGACTGCAGCGCGAACTGCAACTGGACAACCCCACGGTGAGCCTGGAGCAGACCATGATCGCGATGAACAAATCGCAGATTGGCTTCACCGCCGCACTGACCGTGCGCAACCGCCTGGTGCAGGCCTACAGCGACATCATGAACATGCAGGTGTGATGCGGTGCGGGCGGCGTCCGGCGCGGCCGGTCCGGGCCAGCATCAACCCGGCGCAGCCCGGGATTCGGCGGCACAGGCCGGCGTGGCCGGCAGGGCCGGCCCGGCGCTGCACAGGCTGGCGCGCCAATGCACCCCCACGCGCACCCGCAGCCGCAGACCGTCGCGGGTGCTGAACACGGCCTGGCCCGGGCTTGCCGGGTTGGGCATCAGGCCGGGCTGTGAGGCGTCCACCGAGATGTCCTGCGCGTCGCCCAGGGCGATGCCAGGATAGTCGGCCGCGTGGGCCACCTTGATCACGCCCCGGGCGGGGTCGACCACCGCATGCTGGCAGTCACCGCCTGGCCCGGTGGTGAGCAGGTAGCACCAGTCCGGCCCGCTGTAGAAGCGCAGGTGCACCGGCATGCCCTGCCGGGCCGACGCCAGCTTGGCCAGTGATATGTCGCTCTGCAGGGCATGCGCGGCGGCCTGCAGGCGCTGGCGCGAGACCTGCGACCACAGGCTGGGCCCGGCCATCGCACCCAGCACCGCCATCACCGCCAGTGCGATCATCAGCTCGATCAGGGTGAAGCCGGTCCGTGCCGGTGCAGTGGCCGGCTCGGTGGCCCGGGCGGCTATCGGCATCAGTCCAGCGACAGCAGGCGCCGGCGCTTCTGGGTCTGGTCGATGTAGCCCTGCAGGCTGCGCTGGGCCAGGGCGTCGAGCGGCATGAACTCGCAGCCCAGTCGCAGGCCCTGGTGGGGGTGGTTGATCGAGCTGAAGTGCTGCAGGCGCAGGCCGACAGCGGTGCGCACATCGCCGTCCAGTGCCAGGCCGACCCCGTTCAGGACCATGCCCAGCGGCAGGGGCGGCACGTCGTCGGGCAGCAGCAGGGCACAGCCGCCGATGCTCAGGTCCAGGATGCGCAGCACCAGCGGCATGTCGGGCAGGTTGGGGTGGCGCAGGTGGGCAGTGGGCGCGCTGCGGTCCAGGGTGCGCACCCGGTAGCTGCCGCGACGCTGGAAGCGGTAGACGCAGGCCGGCAGATCGCACTGCAGCGCGGTGGCCCGGCTGCTGCGCACCAGCACCATGTCATTCAGGTCGAATTGCAGCTTGATCGCGTCGAGGTAGGCCACGGCGGAGGCTTCGTTGCCTTCGACCAGGCTGGCCAGCTGGCTGTCACCCGATTCCACTTCCAGCGCCAGGCGTTGGTGGGCGTCGTCAACCGTCCAGACGGTGGCGTTCAAGTGGCTGCCGCCAGGCCCTGACAAAGTCACCGGCACCGCGTTGTCGCGCAACCGGCGCAAGAGCGCCAGCACGTCGCGCGGATGGTCGCAGCGGAACTGGACCTGGGCATCCTGGGCGCCGCCAGCGGGCTGCTTGGGCGGCAGCCGGGCGGTGGATTGCGCATCGAAGAGGGCCATGGTGTGAGCGTCTGGAAGGGGGGCGGCGGCAAGACGGCGCTGCGGCTGGCGGCTGACCCGCTCGGCCGCACTGCGATCAATGCAATGTCTTGGGCTTGCCGGCGAGCATCCGGTCCAGATCGTCGAGCCAGGGCTCGGCCAGGTTGCGGATTTCTGCATCGTTGACCAGCACCCGCTTCATGATGCGCGACTTGAGCTGGGCCTCGTCATGGCTCATGCCGTTGCCGCGGGCTGCGTTCTTGAGCTGGCTGATCAGCAGCACGCAAGCGCCTTCGAGCTTGATGACATGGTCCCAGTTGCCTGAGCGGGCCGCGTCGAGCATGTCGGCACTGGCCTTTTCAATGGCCTCGTAATAGCTGAGTAGGCTGTTGTTCATGGTGTCTGGCTGCGGCTGGGCAGGTGGGCGCATCAGTTGGTCGCCGGGCGGTCGATCTGCACGCCGATCGCATGCCAGGCTTCGCGCAGCGGGGCCATCAGGGCCAGGCATTCGTCCAGCGCGGTCTCGTCGTTGTGCCGGTTGCCCTGGGTCAGGCGCATGCAGACATAGGCGTACAGGTCTGACAGATCGACTGCCAGCTTGCCGCCACCGCGCAGGTCGAGCGCTGACTTCAGGCCCTCGTCGATGATGCGAACCGCGTGGCCGATGGCCTGGCACTTGGCGGCCACATCGCCGGCGCGCAGGGCCCCCTTGGCCTTGTTGACGGCCGCGACGAAGCCGTCGAACAGCAAGGCCACCAGGCCGTGCGGCGTGGCACAGGCCACCATGGTCTGTACCCCGACCACATGGTAGGTGCCGGCAAACTGCTGGTTGCGGGGGACGGGGAAATGCGATGGGCTGAACATGGGTGTCTCTGGGTCGGTTGTTCGGTCTCGATGGAGGTTTTATCGGTGTCGTCTGGCGGGACTTGAGGCAGCGCCAGGCCGGACGGGCCGGGCAGTTCTGCGTATCCTGTCGCGCCCCGTGGCGCTGCACCAGAGGGCCTGCGGCACCCGGGCGGGCAGCCGGCGGCGCCGCCTGCAGCGAGCCCGATCCAGGCAGCCTTGCACCGCCGGACGCGGTTTGCGGGGAGGGGCAGGCCAGGCGTACGGGCGGGGCCGAACCGGCGGCTGGCCAGCCCGGGCGTAGCCGCGCAGCCGTGCTGCCGGGCCGGCGTCAGGCGCGGGCGTCCCGCAGCGGCGCTGCGATCAGCTGGACTTGGTGCTGAACTGCTGCTTGACGTAGGCGCTGGTGGTGCTCAGCTTGGCCATGGTGATGTCCAGTGCCGAGTACTGGGCGCGCAAGCGGGCTTCGGTCTGGTCCAGGCGCTTTTGCGTCGCCTCCTGGCTCTTGCTGTTGCGCGAAATGCTGGTGCGCAGGCCGCTGCTGCGGGCATCGATGGCGCCCGCAGCGCCCAGGGTGTCGTCAGCCAGGCGCTTGAAGCGCCGGACAAAACCCGACTCGCCGCTGCTGCTGCCATCGGTGGCCAGCAATTTGCGCAGCTCGCCGAGGTTTTCCAGCGCGTTGTCGAGTTTGGCGGTGCCGGTCTCGAGCGTGCCATCGGTCTTGAGCACGATGCCGATGCTCGACAGCCGCCCCCACAGGGCTGACGCGGTGCTGCCCTGGTTGATCACCGCGCGCAGCTGGCTCTGCATGCCGAGCGCGCCCTGGTCACCCTGCAGCGAGCCACCGCTCTTGCTGTCGGCGTTGTAGGCGGTCTGGGTGTGCAGGTAACTGGCCAGGGCATTGAACGAGGCCACGAAGTCGGTGATGCTGCTGCGGACCGACGCGGTGTCGGACTTGACCGTCACATCCACCGGGGTGGTGGTGGCCTTCTGCAGGGTCATGGTCAGGCCGTCCACCACATCGTTGAGGGTGTTGCTGGCCGAACTGACGGCGATGCCGTTGATCGTCAAGTCGGCATTCGCAGCGGCGGTGGTGCGCTGCATCGCCGAGCTGGCGGCGCCGGCATCAAAGCCCAGGCTGGACAGGCCGCTGGCCAGGTCGGCGTCGTCGACGGTCTCGCTGACGCTGATGCGGAAGGCATTCTCGGCACCCGTTTCCCGCGAACGCAGGCTCAGCCTGGCGCCCGAGGCATCGCTGACGATGCTGGCCAGCACGCCGGCGTTGGCGCTGTTGATCTTGTCGCGCAGGCCGGCCAGGCTGCTGTCGCCGGCGCTGATGTCCAGCGTCACCGCCGTGCTGCCGCTCTTGGGGCTGAAGCTGGTGGCGGGCACGCCGTCGCCGTAGCTGCCCAGTTCGATGGTCAGGCTGCCGCCGCCCAGTTCGGTGCGGGTGTCGGGCATGGCGCGGCCGATGGCGGTCTGGCCCACCGCCAGGCGATTGACGGCCACCGCATAGTTGCCGGCCACTGCATTGCTGGAGGTCGAGACCTTGATCGCGCCGGTATCGGACACGCTGGCGGTGGTGGCCGTCCACAGCGTGGGGGCCACCAGCGCATTGGCCTTGTCGCGCAAGGCCGCGTACTGGCTCTGCAGCTTGCCCAGGGTCGACAGGCGGGTGTTCATGCTGGCGGCCTGGTTCTCCAGCGCCGTCAGCGGGGCGCGCTCGATCGACATCAGCTTGCTGACGATCGAGCTGACATCGAGCCCGCTGCCAATGCCCGCGGAAGAAATATTGCCGACGCCGGCGATCGAAGTTGCCATGGGTTTGTGCTCCTGGGTACCGGGTTGTCGGCAGCTGTGTGCGCTGGCTTGAGCCAGACGGCGCCAGAAACGCCTGCGGCCCGGTCAGGCCGGGCCGTGCTGGGCAGCGCGCGCCGGGCCCGCCGGGCCGGGCGCCGTCACCCCTGCAGCAGCTTGAGCACCTGCTGGGGCAGCTGGTTGGCCTGTGCCACCATGGCATTGCCGGCCTGCTGCAGGATCTGGGCCCGGCTCAGGTTGGCGGTTTCCAGGGCGAAGTCGGCGTCCATGATGCGCGAGCGGGCCGCCGTCTGGTTCTCTACCGATACCTGCAGGATCGAGATCACCGAATCGAAGCGCGACTGCGACGCACCCAGCACAGCGCGCTGCGAGTTGACGGTGTTCAGGGCCGTGTCGATCGAATCGATCACGCCGTGGATGGCACTGGTGGTGGCGGCTGAGTCGATGGTGGCGCGCGATTGACCGGTATTGTCCGTACCGGCGATGGCCGTGATGGTGATGTCGGTGGTCAGGTCGGGCGTGACGATTTCGATGGTGTCGTTGCCGGTGGTGTTGGCACCGACCTGGAACTGCAGGGTACCGGCTTCCGAGCCCAGCACATGCTTGCCATTGAAGCTGGTGGCGCCCAGCACGCGCTGGATTTCCTTGGCCAGTTCGCCAAACTCCTTGTCCAGCGAGTCTTTGTCGCTGCCCGAGTTGGTGTCGTTGGCGGACTGCACCGCCAGCTCACGCATGCGCTGCAGGGCATCGGCCACCTTGCCCAGCGAACCTTCCGCCGTCTGTGCCAGCGAGATACCGTCGTTGGCATTGCGCACCGCCACGTTCATGCCGCGCACCTGCGCGTTCATGCGCTCGGCAATCGCCAGCCCGGCAGCATCGTCCTTGGCCGAGTTGACGCGCAGGCCGGACGACAGCCGCTGCATCGAGGTGGACAGTGATGATTGGCTCATGCCCAGGCTGCGCTGTGCGTTGAGTGACGCGATATTGGTGTTGATCGTCTGGGGCATGTTGGCCACTCCTGGTGATTCGACGAGACCCCGGCGGGTCGGCCGGTTTTCAAAAGCGGGTTGCGGCCCCTGCGGGCTGCCTGCCGCTTTCTATGCCGGCTGCTGGCTCGCCCCCATCCTCCTGGGCTTCACCTCCGGACTTCGCCTGTGCGGCAGCTCAGGCATTGGGGCCATTGTGAGAACAGTCATGGCGTGCCAAAAGGCCGAATTGAGCGCTGAAGCAGCCGTTTCTCGAAGCCCTGGAACATAAAACGGCAAAGGCCCCGCGGCGGATGCCGGCGGGGCCTGGGGGCTGGAAAGGGCGCGCCGGTGGCGGCGCCCGGGCGAGCGCTAGCGCAGCAGCTGCAGCACCTGGCTGGGCAACTGGTTGGCCTGGGCCACCATCGCGTTGCCGGCCTGTTGCAGAATCTGCGCCCGGCTCAGGTTGGCGGTTTCTGCCGCAAAGTCGGTGTCGAGGATGCGGCTGCGCGCCGCACTCTGGTTCTCCACCGAGATCTGCAGGTTGGACACCGCCGCGTCGAAGCGCGACTGCGATGCCCCCAGCGTGGCGCGCTGGCCGTTGACCGTGTCCAGCGCGGTATCGATGTTGCCGATCACCGTGCGGATCGCGCTGGCGCTGGCCGCCGAGTCGATGGTGGCGCGGCCGCTGCCCTGGTTGTCGGTGCCGGCCACGGTGGTGATCGTGGTGTCTCCGGTCATGTCGGTGGTGGTGATGTTGATCAGGTCATTGCTGGTGGTGTTGGCCCCGACCTGGAAGTCCAGCGTACCGGCGTTGCTGCCGAGCACGTTCTTGCCATTGAAGGTGGTGCCGCCGATCACGCGCTGGATCTCCTTGGCCAGCTCGCCAAATTCCTTGTCCAGCGAATCCTTGTCGCTGTTGGAATTGGTGGCGTTGGCCGATTGCACGGCCAGTTCGCGCATGCGCTGCAGCGAGTCGGACACCTTGCCGAGTGCCCCTTCTGCGGTTTGCGCCAGCGAGATGCCGTCGTTGGCATTGCGTGCGGCCACATTCATCCCGCGCACCTGGGCCGTCATGCGCTCGGCGATCGCCATGCCGGCGGCGTCGTCCTTGGCGGAATTGACGCGCAAGCCCGACGACAGGCGCTGCATCGAGCTGGCCAGCGCGGTCTGCGATGTATTCACATTGCGTTGCGCGTTCAACGAGATGATGTTGGTGTTGATGGTCTGCGGCACGAATTGTTCCTTCGCTCAGGTGGTCCTGGTGGGATCGCCGTGTTTGATTGGCTTCTGGGGGTCTTATCGACCGATCACCGGCGAGGTTGAGGCCGATCCGGTGCACGCTGCGAAAAAAGCGCGCCGGTCCTTGTCAGGAGGGGCGCGCTTTCAGGCGACCCCGGGTGGGGCCGCGATCAGAGCCGGGTCGGGATCAACGCAACAGCGACAACACCTGCTGGGGCAACTGGTTGGCCTGGGCCACCATCGCATTGCCGGCCTGCTGCAGGATCTGGGCCCGGCTCAGGTTCGCGGTTTCTGCTGCGAAGTCGGTATCCATGATCCGGCTCTTGGCGGCGGTCTGGTTTTCCACCGAGGTCTGCAGGTTCATGATCACCGAGTCGAAGCGCGACTGCGAAGCACCCATCACGGCGCGCCTGTCGTTCACCGTGGACAGCGCGGTGTCGATCTGGTCGATCACGCCCTGCACCTGGCTGATCGTGGTGCCCGAGCCGATCACCGCGCGGCCAGAGCCCTGGTTGTCGGTGCCTGCCACCACGCTGATGGTGGCGTCGGCCGTCAGGTCGGTGGTGTCGATGTTGATCGTGTCGTCAGCGGTGGTGTTGGCACCGACCTGGAAGATGAAGCTGCCGGCATCGGTGCCCAGCATGTGCTTGCCGTTGAAGCTGGTGCCGCCGAGCACGCGCTGGATTTCCTTGGCCAGTTCACCGAACTCCTTGTCGAGCGAGTCCTTGTCGGTGTCGCTGTTGGTCGCGTTGGCCGACTGCACTGACAGCTCGCGCATCCGCTGCAGTGAATCGGTCACCTTGCCCATCGCGCCTTCAGCCGTCTGTGACATCGAGATGCCGTCGTTGGCATTGCGTGCGGCCACATTCATGCCGCGTACCTGAGCCGTCATGCGCTCGGCGATCGCCAGGCCGGCGGCGTCGTCCTTGGCGGAGTTGACCCGAAGGCCGGACGACAGACGCTGCATCGACAAGGCCAGGGCTGTCTGGGACGAACTCGTGTTGCGCTGTGCGTTGAGCGAGTTCAGATTGGTGTTAATGGTCTGGGGCACGGTAATTTCCTTTCTAGTCCAAAAATCCCGGCGGGAGCGCCGGCGTTACTCAGGCGGTGGCGCAACGATCTCGTCACCACCTTTGCACGCCGAACAACACCTGGGTGCTGTTCGACACGCCCGCGCTAGTCGCCTCTGTTCTCAGGACACCTTCGTGGCCTTTGTCCATCAGCCGGCTAACCGGACCGCGAGGGTCTTATGGACCGCCCGTTGGTTTGGGTATCGGCGCTTGCGCACGGCAACTTGAGGCCTATGCGCAAACCGAATTTCTGCGCTGTCAAGAGCAGTTCGGGCCAGGATTGCGAGGTCTTTCACGCTTTGTTCGTCTGCTGGGCCTCAAGTTGGGATTTGCAGAATAGTGGCAGCCTCATCCGGGCCCCTTGGACGCGCGATCACGTCAACTGCGGGCGTTTTGGGGGCCTGTTCTTGTGGCCTGCGGCCATCCTGCCTGTGCTGTATCCGACCCTGGAGCCTCCCATGCCCCCCTATCCCGTCGTGCAAGGTTTGGCCCCAGCCGTGCCGCCGCCAGCCAAGGCCGCGCCACGGCGGGTGCAGGTGGCTGCAGCGCAGGCTGGCCAGCACGGTACGGCGCAAGCCCGGCGCAGTTGGGGTCAGGGCGTCGATCAGGCCCGCCAGGGCCGGCTGGCCGAGGCGGCCTTGTCATTCCGGCGTGCTTGCCAAAGCTCACCCGATGTATCGCTGTACTGGTTGAACCTGGCCAGTGTGCAGCGCCGCCTGCGCCAGGAGGATGCAGCCCGGGACAGTGCGCTGCGCGCCGCTGCGCTGGACCGTCAATGCCGCACCAGCTGCCATATGGCGGTAGAGCTCTTGCGGGCCACCCACCGCCATGCGCTGGCGCTGGGCACATTGGACGCGCTGCAGGTCGATTGCACCCAGGACGCCCAGCATCACTTGTTGCGGGGTGTGGTGCTGGCCGCGTTGGGGCGCCCGGCCGACGCGGCGTCCGAGTTTCTACAGGTGCTGGCGCTTCAGCCCGGCGAGGTGGATGCCTATATGCAGTTGGGCTTCTGTTTCGCTGCGCTGCGCAGCTACACCGAGGCGGCCGAGTGCTTCCGTACCGTCACCCTGGTCAATCCAGCGCAGGTCGGCGCCGCGGTGTATGCCGCTCACTACGCCGCCTGGGCCTGCGATTGGCAGCAGGCCGAGCCCGACCGGCTGCGCTTGCGCACCGCGCTGGACCTTCAGACGGGCCCGGTGGTGCAGCAGGGATTCAGCCCGTTCTGCCTGTTGTCGATGGACGACGACCCGACCCTGCACCGTCGTGCCGCCGAACTGGAGGCAGCGCGCCTGGCCTCGGGCTTGCGCAAGGCGGCAGGCTGGCCGGCCGCCAGCCACCTGGCCGCCCCCG
>JAYUQJ010000092.1:0-4977 GCA_043756825.1 Betaproteobacteria bacterium
GGATGTCGGGTGCCTTCAGCACTGCGAAGCCGGCCTGCTCGACCCGGCGCTTGTGCAGCGCGCCCACCTTGCCGATCAGCGCCAGCACCTCGCCGCCGATGCGCAGGCTGTCCTTGATCTGGGCGGTGGTGCTCATGTCGGCCATGGCCCGCAGCACCTGCGCGTCCTTGACCGATGCCACGCCTGCGCCGCCCACCCCGTCGGCGGCGTTCTCCTTGTTGGCCAGCCAGCGTGCTGCGGCGCTGGTGGCCCCGTTCTCGGACAAGGCAAACACCGACGCGCCGCGCGCGGTCGGGGTGATGAAGGCGTCGGCATGGATGGACACGAAAAGATCGGCCTGCACCCGCCTGGCCTTGCGCACCCGCTCATGCAGGGGCACGAAGAAATCGGCATCCCGGGTGAGCATGGCGCGCATGCCGGGCACGCTGTTGAGCCGGTCGCGCAGCTTCAGCGCCACGGCCAGCACCACGTCCTTCTCGCGCAGGCCGGTGGGGCCGATCGCGCCGGGGTCCTCGCCGCCATGGCCCGGGTCCAGTGCCACCACCACCAGCCGGTCGATGCTGCGCTGTTCATCGGGCTGCAGCACCGTGGCGGTCGGCGTGGGGGTGGACAGCGGCGGCGGTGTGGCGCCCGGCGCGGGGATGGCCGGCGGGCCGCTGCGTTGCGCCAGCAGCGGCCCCGAGGCCGGTGTGGCGCCGCCTTGCAGGGGTTTGTCGACGCGGCCGATGAAGTCGCCCAGGGCGTCACGCACGCTTTGGGCGGCCTGGCTGGCAGCCTGCTCCCGGTCGCGGATCAGCGCCAGCAGTGGATCGGCGGCCTCGGTCGGGTAGAGGTCGAAGACCAGCCGGTGCCGGTAAGCTGCCACCGGCGCCAGGCTCAGCTGCTGCGGCGCGGCCGCCTGCTTCAGGTCGAGCACCAGCCTGACCACCCGCGGCTGGTACTGGCCGATGCGCACGCCGGCGATGAAGGGATCGTCGGCCTTTACCTTGCCCACCAGTTCGCGCAGGGCCGGGTTGAGCTCCAGGCCGTCGATGTCGATCACCAGGCGCGGCGGGTTGTCGGCCAAGGATTGGCGCGCCACCAGGGGCTGGTCGCTCTCCAGGGTAACGCGGGTGTAGTCGGCAGCCGGCCAGACCCGCACCGCCAGGATGGTGGCGCCCCAGGCGATGTCGGCCAGGCCCAGGCCCAGCGCCAGCAGGCCCAGCCGCTGCAAGGCAAGACGGCGATGCATCGGACTCATGCCAGCAAGGCCCGGCCCAGCGGGGTCAGGGCCTCGGCGCGCACCTGGCGCTGCTGGTCGTCCTGGGGCTGCAGCCACAGGCGCAGGTCGGGCAGGGGCAGCAGGCCGCCCGCCTTGTCGGGCCACTCGGCCAGCTTCAGACCCGGGCTGCAATACACATCCCGGAAGCCGGCATCCAGCCATTCGCGTGGGTCATTGAAGCGGTAGAAGTCGAAATGCGCGGCGGCGCTGCCGTCAGCCAGCAGATAGGGCTCCATCACCGTGTAGGTCGGGCTCTTGATGCGGCCGGCCACGCCCAGGGCGCGCAGGAGGTGGCGCACCAGGGTGGTCTTGCCGGCGCCCAACGGGCCGTGCAACTCGATGCAGGCCTGCACCAGCCCCGGCTTGGCCGCCAGCACCCCGGCCCAGGCGGCGCAGGCCGCCTCGTCGGGCCACTGCAGCTGGCGGGTTTCTAGAATCAAGGGATGGTCGACAGTCAAGTGGTGCAAGCGGCGGGAGCGGCGGGAGCGGGACAGGCGATGCAGGCGCTGTGGCTGCAGTTGCAGGGCTGGGCGCTGGCACTGGGATTCTCCCAGATCGGGGTGGCCGACGTGGACCTGCGCGATGCCGAACCGGGCCTGCTGGCCTGGCTGGCCGAGGGCTGCCACGGCAGCATGGGCTATATGGCCGCGCATGGCCTGAAGCGGGCCCGGCCGGCCGAGTTGGTGCCCGGCACGCTGCGGGTGATCACGGTGCGCATGGACTACCTGCCGCGCGCGGCCCCTGCCGCCTGGCCGGCGGCGGCGCTGGCGCGCCAGGCCGATGCCAGCCAGGCGGTGGTGTCGGTGTACGCCCATGGGCGGGATTACCACAAGGTCTTGCGCCAGCGCCTGCAGCGCCTGGCCGATCAGTTGCAGCAAGTGGTGGGCCCCATCGGCCACCGGGTGTTCACCGACTCGGCACCGGTGATGGAGGTGGCGCTGGCCACCCGCAGCGGCCTGGGCTGGCGCGGCAAGCACACCCTGGCCTTGTCGCGCGACGCCGGGTCGATGTTTTTCCTGGGTGAACTGTTCATCGACCTGCCCCTGCCGCTGACGCCGCCGGTGAGCGGCCATTGCGGCGAATGCACGGCCTGCCTGGCGGCCTGCCCGACGGCGGCCATCGTCGCGCCATATCGGCTGGATGCACGGCGCTGCATCAGCTACCTGACCATCGAGCACCCCGGGCCGATCCCGGAGGCACTGCGCCCGGCCATCGGCAACCGCATCTACGGCTGTGACGATTGTCAGCTGGCCTGTCCGTGGAACAAATTTGCCCAGCGCAGCCCCTTGCCGGACTTTGATCCGCGCGCCGGGCTGGACCGGTCCACCCTGCTGGACCTGTGGGCCTGGAGCAACGCCGATTTCTTGCGCCAGACCGAAGGCAGCGCCATCCGCCGCATCGGCTACAGCCGCTGGCGCCGCAACCTGGCGGTGGCCCTGGGCAATGCCTGGGTTGCCAGCGCCGACCCCCGCATCCAGCAGGCGCTGCAGGCGGCGCTGCCTGGGGCTGACAGCCTGGTGGCCGAGCACATCCGGTGGGCGCTGGCCTTGTCGCAGGCGGGCGTCCACCGGCCTCAGGTGTAGGTCACCCAGCTGGCGAATTCATCGGCGTCCAGGTGGGGCAGCCCATTGAAGCTGAGCAGGCTGTGGCGTTTGGGGCTGAATACAAACTCGGTGACGGCGCTGTTGCGGATGCGCAGGTTCAGCTCGATGGTGGTTTGCGGCGGGGTTCCCAGCACCCGTCCCACGGCGGTGGCGATCGGGCCGCCGCTGGACACCATCAGCACATCGCCACCGGTCACCGCACGGGCCTGGTCCAGCGCCGCGTCGACGCCGGCCACGAATTCGGCATAGCCGGGCATGCCCGCGGGCTGGGTCGTGCCGTCCATCCAGGCGCTCAGGCCGTGTCTGAGGATGCGAAAGTGTTGGCGGTACTGCTCGGGGGTGTCGGCCTTGGCCAAGGCCTGCGGGTGTACCGCCGCGATCACCGCATGGCTGTCGTACTCGTTCAGGCCGGGCAGGCGCACCGGCTCGTGCACCACCCCCAGGCCCTCGGCGATAGCCGCCTCGCTCTGCACCTGGCGCTGCAGAGTGCCGGTGATCACCGCTGCGAAGCGACGGCCCCGGGCCTTGAAATACCGGCCCAGTTGCAGGCACTGCCGGCGGCCCAGCGGGCTGAGCTGGTCGTAGTTGGCGGCGCCGAATGACGCCTGCCCGTGGCGCACAAGGTAGAGGGTAGCCATGCGGCCGATTGTGGCCAGCGGCCCGGGGCCGCCTTGTCACTGCCGTGACCTGGGCTCAGGCCGCGTGCGCCACCTGCCCGTGGCGCCGGTAGAGAAAATCCAGCACCGCCTTGCGGCAGTGCACATAGCGGGCATCCTCGGCCAGGTCCACCCGGTTGCGCGGGCGCGCCAGGTCCACCGTCAGGATCTCGCCGATGGTGGCGGCAGGCCCGTTGGTCATCATCACCACCCGGTCCGACAGCAGCACCGCCTCGTCCACATCGTGCGTGACCATCACCACCGTGCTTTGGGTGCGGGCCACGATCTTCAGCAGCTCGTCCTGCAGGTGGGCGCGGGTGAGCGCATCGAGGGCGCCGAAGGGCTCGTCCATCAGCAACACCTTGGGCTCCATCGCCAGCGCGCGGGCAATGCCCACCCGCTGCTTCATGCCGCCCGAGACCTCGTGCGGCCGCTTGCCCAGCGCATGGCCCATGCCCACCAGCGCCAGCGCAGCCTCGGTGCGGGCCTTGAGTTGCGCCTTGCCATCGGTGGCGGCAAACACCCGCTCGACCGCCAGGTAGACGTTCTCGAAGCAGGTCAGCCAGGGCAGCAGTGAGTGGTTCTGGAACACCACCGCCCGCTCGGGGCCGGGGGCGCTGATCTCGCGGTTGTCGCACAGCAGCACGCCGCTGCTGGGCAGCGTGAGACCGGCGATCAGGTTCAACAGCGTGCTCTTGCCGCAGCCCGAGTGGCCGATCAGCGTGACGAACTCACCCTGGGCCACGCTGAGATTGATCTCGCGCAGCGCATGGAAGCGGCCCTTGCGGGTGGCGAACACCATCTCGGCGTTCTGCACGTCGATGAAACGGTTCATGGTCGTGGCCTCCGAGGGTGGGTCAGTCGTGCGAGAAGCGCTTGGCCACCGCCATCAGCGCCTGCTCGAGCAACAGGCCGACGATGCCGATCACGAAGATCGCGATGATGATGTGCTTGACGTTGAGGTTGTTCCACTCGTCCCAGACCCAGAAACCGATGCCCACGCCGCCGGTCAGCATCTCGGCGGCCACGATCACCAGCCAGGCGGTGCCGACGCTCAGGCGCATGCCGGTCAGCATGTAGGGCAGCACGGCGGGGAAGAGGATGCGGGTGATGATCTTCCACTCGCTCAGGTTCAGCACCCGGGCCACGTTGAGGTAGTCCACCGGCACCCGCTGCACCCCCACTGCGGTGTTGACCACCATCGGCCAGATCGAGCAGATGAAGATGGTCCAGATGGCGGCCGGGTTGGCGCCCTTGAACACCAGGAGGCCAATCGGCAACCAGGCCAGCGGAGAGACCGGGCGCAACAGGCTGATCAACGGGTTGAACATGCGGCTCAAAAACTCAAAGCGCCCGATCATGAAGCCAGCCGGAATGCCCACCACCGCAGCCAGGCCAAAGCCCACCGCCACCCGCTCCAGCGACATCAGGATGTTCCAGCCCAGGCCCTGGTCGT
>JAYUQJ010000093.1:0-4975 GCA_043756825.1 Betaproteobacteria bacterium
TTGCTGCCGTACTTGATGCCATAGGGCGGGTCGATGTAGATCATCTGCACCTGCCCTGCCATGCTCTCCTTCTGCAGCAGGCTGTTCATCACCAGCAGGCTGTCACCGGCGATCAGCCGGTTGCTCCAGCCCTTGTCGTGGCGGTAGAAGTCCACCGCGTCGCGAAGCGGCAGGCTTTCGAAGGGTGCGTCGAACAGGCTGGGCTGGATGCCGCCTGAGCGCTTTTTGCCGTCCTTGCCCGCCTGGAACTCGCTCGCCTTGCTCACCGCCGACAGGATGCTCATCGGGTCGATGCGCTCATGCACATGCAGGCTAACGGTGTCCACCTCGAAGCTGGTGCGCTCGGCCTTGCCCGCCCAATGCAGGTAGGGGCTGCCCAGCTGGCGCAGTTCTTCCAGCGCGGCGCGCATCGCGGCCGGGTCGTCGCCGGCCAACGCATCCTCGATCAACTTCTCGGCCCGGGCGCGGGCGCTGTCGAAGTTCAGCACCGGGTCCAGGTGCGGGTCATAGGCCCACACGGTCTTGGGCCGCTCGGGGTCACTGGCCTCGCTCACCAGCCCCACCTCGGGGTTGTTGGCGCGCCGGTTGGGGTGGCGGTAGCTCAGCACCTGCGGGTCGCCGGGCGCGGCGCTGGCGGCCGACCTGGGCGCAGTCTTGCGGGAAAGCTTGGGCGCATTGAAGGGCAGTTCGGCCGGCACCAACTCGCCCAGCAGCGCAAAGTCAGGGCGGTCACTGTCGGTGTCAGGGCTGGCGGCTGCTTCCATCGGGGCGCGGGCGGCCCCGCTGGTCCAGGCGCCTACCGCGCCATCGTTGGCGGCCAGCACGCGGGCGGTGGACCCGCCCCGGCCTTTGCCCTTGCGCGCCAGGCCAGCGCCCACGAGGCGTTCACGGGCTTCGAAGAACTCGTCGTCGTTGACCACCAGGCCGGCTGCCGTGGCCGCATCGCGCAGGCGATCCACCAGCGTGCCGTTGCCCACGTTGCTGCCATCCTCTGGCAACTGGGCAAGCAGCAGCGCCACCACCTGTTCTGTCCGGCCTGTGGTCATCCACGGTCTCCCTGGGTCATTGTTGGACCTGGGGAATCTAGCATCGTCGCCCGCCGCTCCAGGCCATCGGCTTGGGCATTGTTTCGGGCCGGTGGTTCGGGTCGGCCGGCCAAGCTAACGGCAATACCGCGCGGCCAGCAATTCAACCGCTTGCCATCGGCCGACCAGCCTGTATTGGCAACTTCTTGAGTGCGGCGCCCACCTTGGCGGTGATCGTTGCGGTATGCCAGCCACCCCGGCCGAGGCGGCGCTGAACCAGCGCCTGGTAGGCCGTTAAATCGAGCGGTTTGGCGCGCAAGTGCCGGGTTCGGTTGCAGTGCAGGCAGGCCGCCGCGATGTTGTCGGCGCTGTCCGTGCCACCGTCACAACGTGCGGTCAGGTGCTCGGCCGTGCATTGCAGGGATCTCGCCTCCTTGGGCGTCAATTGAAACTGGCGCATGAGGGGCTGCGGGTCGCCGGTCCAAACCGGCAGGCGGCAGTAGATGCAGCGGAAGTGTTGCCGCATGGCGGCGCGTGTTCTCAGGGTCTGAAGGTGTGGCATGAGGGGCTCAAAAATGTTGATTGAGGCCCCGCTTTCCCTATTTGGGTCAAAACGGGCACTGGTCATTTGATGCGAACCAGCGACCGGCAGCTAAGGCTTGCCGGCTCTGCTCATCCCGAGCAGTGCGCGAAGTGTCTGCGTTTCGCGCGGCGCCGGCAAGCGGGCTGGCCTTCACCTAGCGCATCGGCATGCCGGCTTGGCGCATGGCCAGCATCAACTTCATGGCAATGTCTAGATCCGTGGGGTTGGGCGCGGCATCCGGCCGGCCCAGAGTCTTGATGATTTCGGCCTGGCGGGCTGGTGCCACGGTGCCATAGCTGTAAAGCGTGGTCAGTACGCTCTCATGGCCCAGGTTCTGGCTCCAGGCTTTGAGCTGCTCGGGGTTTTGGCAGCACCTTTGACCCAACTGCACCAGCGTGCTGCGAAAGCTGTGCGGGTTGAAATAGGGCAGGCCGGCCCGTTCGAAGGCCTGCTTGAAGATTGCGCGGATCGGTGACGCGGTGCTCCAGTGCGCACGAAGCAGCCCGACCGGCTAGAAGTGCTGTGAAGGGCCGATGCCCACCTCGGTCTTCGGGAACAGCTGGTCGTCCATGCCCCACAACTTGTTTACCCGCAGGTGATTGACCCAGTCCGCCACGATCTTCACCACCTCGTCGCCCACCGGGAAGAAGTGGGTGGTGAAGGTCTTGGAGAACTTGGTCTTCACTTCCCGGGCATCCTGGTTCAGGCAGCCGGTGGCCAGGTCCACATGCTTGACCTTGATCGTGGCCAGCGCCATGTCGCGGGCGCCGGTGATCAGCGCAAAGGCCACCAAGGCCCGGTCGCGCTGTTCAAGATCGTTGGTGGTGGGCATGCGGGCCAGGGTGTGTTTCACCTGTTCCAGGGTGGGCGCCGGGCGGCTGCGCCGAGTGGTGGCGATGCGCGAATCCTTTTCCGATAAGTTGAAGTAGTCAGCGTCGGTGTACTGGATGCGCGACTTGTAGCCCGGCTGCATGGCCAGCCACTGGAAGAAGTGCTTCAAAGCGTTGAGCGTGGCGTACTGGGTAGCCTTGCTCAGCTTGTCGCCAGTCACCAGGCTGATGCGCATCGCCAGGCGGCGCTTGAAGGCGATGGCCTGCTCGTTGTGGAAGGCCTTGAAGTCTCGGTGGTGGGTGTCGGTCTCGAATCGTGCTAGCGCCATGGCCACCGCGTCCACGGTGTCCTCGCTTTGGCGTTTGGCCTCCTTGAGGAAGGCGAAGTAATGGCGCTTGATGCGCTCATTGCGAGGGTGATGCGTTTTCATGGTTTGTTCCTTGTTGCCCCAAAGTCACTGTTCACGGAAGGCTGTGGGCGCTCGTCTACTGGTCGTGGGCCTTACAGACGTTGGCGTTCAGGTCGGCCGGGTTCTTCAGCTCGATCAGCACCAGTGGCAGGCCATTGACGAACAGCAGCAAGTCGGGCCGGCGGGTGTGGCGCGGCCCCCTTGACCGTGAACTGGTTGACGGCCAGCCACTCATTGGCGGCGGGGTCGGCCCAGTCGACCAGGCGCACGAAGTCGCTGCGGGTGTCTCCGCCTTGCTGGTACTGCACCGGCACGCCGGTCACCAGCAGGCGGTGGAACTGCTGGTTGGCCGACAGCAAGGCGGGCGTGCCCAGATCGACCACCTGCTTGAGCGCGTCTTCACGGGCGGCGGCGGGCACGCCGGGGTTCAGCCGGGTGATCGCATCCCGCAGGCGCCCGGCCAACAGCACCTCGCGGTAGCTGGCGCGCTCGGGCGCCGGGCCGTCGTGGGCTATGTCGGGGCCATAGCGGTGGCTGTAGCCCAGGTCCTGCAGCCAGCCCAGCGTTTACTGTTCGAGTTGGTCTTCGGTCATGGATCAACGCGCCAGCAGGTCGACATAGGCCTGGTAGCTGAAGCAGCGGTTCTTCTTCTGCCCAGTCAGCTCGGTCACGATGCCCAGCGCTTCCAGCAGTTTCACCGCCGCCGTGGCCGTGGGAAAGGTGGTGTCCAGCCTTTGCCGCACCTGCTCGATGGTGAAGCGCGGCATCACCGGCAGCAGCTCGAACAGCCGCAGGCCCACGGCGCCCACGCGGGGTGCCGCCAGCAGGCGGCGTCGGTCGGCCGCCACCAGGCTGGCGATGGCCACGATGCCGCGCTCGGCCTCGGTGGCGGCGCTGGCCACCGATTCCAGGAAGAAGGCCACCCAGGCCTCCCAGTCACCCTGGCTGCGCACGCCCGACAGCAGCCGGTAGTAGGTACCCTGGTGCCGCTTGAGGGCGCCGCTCAGGTACATCAAGGGTTCGGGCAACAAGCCCCATTGCTCCATCAGTGCCGCGATCAGCAGCCGGCCGATGCGGCCGTTGCCGTCCAGAAAGGGGTGGATGGTCTCGAACTGGGCGTGCACCAGCGCCACCCGCACCAGGGGCGGCAGATCGGGCGCCGGATCGTGGATGTAGCGTTCCAGATCCCCCACCAGCGCGGGCACCCGGTCGGGCGGCGGCGGCACGAACACTGCGTTGCCCGGCCGGGTGCCGCCGATCCAGTTCTGCGAGCGGCGCAGCTGGCCCGGTTGCTTGCCGGCCCCGCGCACGCCGTCCAGCAGCAGGCGGTGTGCGTCGCACAGCAGGCGCACGCTCAGCGGCAGGCCCTGCGGGCTGCGCAGGTTGTCGCACACCAGGCGAAAGGCGCGCAGGTAGTTGCTCACCTCTTCCACATCGTCGGTGTTGGCCACGGTCTGGCCGGCCTCGTCGTCGAACAGGTCGGTCAGCGTGGCTTGCGTGCCTTCGATCTGCGAGGTGAGCAGCGCTTCCTGGCGGAGGGCGCTGTACAGCAGCCACTCGACCGACGGCACCAGGCCCGACACGCCCGACAGCCGGGCCAGCGCCAGCTCGGCCGCGCGGTGGCCGGCTGCGTAGCTGTCCGGCGCCAGCGCCGGGCCGGCCGGCGGCAGCGGGTGCGGCACGAAGGCGCGCACTGGCTCGCCCAGCGTGGTGGTGATGACGGTGCTGCCGGTGCTGCGCATGGTGTGAACGCGGTCTTGAATGCCTGGGCCGAATACTAAAGCAAGCTTTAATTTATGACGAGGCTTTGAAAGTTCGCCGACGAGCGAAGTGCTCTGGTGAGTGTGATCATCGAATTCGATGGACTGATGATCGCGGTTGATGATGGCTGGCTGAAACGTTTCGATGGCAGCGACGCCCTTTGAAGAAGCTTGAAAACCGGCTTTTGATGGTGCAAACCCTAATTCCTTGCTTTGACTCGCATAAACCGTGCCATGAAGCTCGCGCTAACGTGTTGATTTTGCAGGAAAAACTTTGATCACGTTCGGCGATGGCAACTCAGCCCGTCCCATCGACGAAAATGATCGCTGGGCGCCCTCGTTCCCATCAAGGTTTGTGAACGTGCTC
>JAYUQJ010000094.1:0-14466 GCA_043756825.1 Betaproteobacteria bacterium
TCGACGCCCCAAGTCCGACAGGCTCCTAGTGTAGTGTTCGATGCTGTGAGCGACTTAAGAAAACCGATGGATTTGCCGCTGTGGCTAGGCGCAAACCGCAGCCATGCCCAGTGGCATGGCGAGTTTTTGCAACGCCGCCACAGCGGCAAATCCACGGTTTTATGTCGCGAATAGCGTTGAACACTGCACTAGGAGTGTGGGCGGCAGAAGGATTTCAGAATGAACGTTCAATATTCGACCTCTCAGAATCGCCCAGGAGCGCTTTACTTGAGGGCACCAGGGGGTCAAGGACCCCTGGAATTGAGACTTTTTACGGTGCTGGCCTACTGCCCCCACACTCCTAGTCCGCTGTCAACCAGCGCCGCTGGGCCGCCAGCGCCACCGCCGACTTGAAGTCGGGCCGGCGCAGCTGGGCGCAGGCGGCAGGCCACATCTTCTGCAGCAGCTCGGCAGTCGCCAGCGTGTCGGCGGCCGCCTGGTGGCGCACCGCGCAGGTGATGCCGAAATGCGTCATCCACTCATCGAGCGAGCGCGCCCGCACCTGCGGGTACAGCACGGCGGCCAGCGGCTCCAGGTCGAGCCAGACATGCGACGGGCGCCGGCCCAGGTGCTGCACGCAGGCGCGTTCGATCAGCCTGCGGTCGAACGCGGCGTGAAAGGCCAGCAGCGGCGACGCCCCCGCAAACTGCTCGAAGGCGGCCAACGCCAAGGCCGGCTCGACGCCCGCGCGCTGCGCACCCAGGCCGATGCCGTGCAGCAGGATGTTGGATTTGTCGGCCAGCGTGGCCGCCGGCTGGCGCAGCACCACCTCGAAACTGTCGCCCAGCTCGATCAGCATGCGGCCCGGCACTGGACGCACCGCGATGGCGGCAATCGCCAGCAGGCGGTCTTGATGACTGTCCAGCCCGCTGGACTCGACATCCAGCACCAGCCAGCGCCGCGCATCGGGCATCGGCCTGGCATGCAGCCATGACTTGAAGCGCTCAAACATCGGCGGTAGCGATCTCGCCCTCAGCGCTGGTAGTCGAGTTCGATACGCTGCTGCACCCGACGCGCCAGGCGCAGGCTCTCTTTGAGCATGCGCAGGTGGATATCGTTGAGCATGCCGATGTCGATCAGGTTGGGATTGACTGCAGCCGCCGCCGCGCCAGGCTCGGGCCCAGTCAGCTGCACCTGCAGGCGCAGCATCTGCAGGAATTCGAAGGCCCCCACCCAGGCCTCGCTCTCGCTGGGCGCCACGCCCAGCTTGGGCGCGGCCGCTGCCAGCCGCGCGCGGGTGGCCAGGTCGGGCAGGCCTTGGGCCAGCGCCAGCAGCCGTGCTGCGTCGACAAACAGCGCGGTGCCCTGCATCTTCAGGTCGATCCACTGCCGGCCGCCATGCGCGGTGGCCGCAATGCCGCCGCGCCAGTTGATGGGCGGGCGCTGGCGCAAGGCGTTGTCGGCCAGCTGCCTGAGAAAGCGCGGTACCTGCGAGGCCTGGCGCTGGATCTTCTCGCGCAAGGGCTGGGCCAGCTCGGCCTTGCCGACCAGCGCCCGCAGATCGAAGTAGATGCTGGCGGCCAGCAGGTCTTCGGGCGCACCGTGCGCAATCCAGCCGGCAAAGCGCTGCAGCCATTCATCGACGGTCAGGCACAGCGCCGGGTTGCCAGCCATCACCTGGCCCTTGCAAAGCGGATAACCGCAGGCATCCAGGCCGCGGTTCACCTCCTGCGCCATGGCCAGCCAGGCGGGCCGGTCGCGCTGGGGGTCGTCGCTGTCGAACACCAGGCCGTTGTCCTGATCGGTGGCCACGGTCTGTTCGCTGCGGCCCTCCGAGCCAAAGGCCAGCCAGCAGGCGCGCGCCAGGTCCAGCCCATGGCGCGCAGCCACTTGCTGCACCAGGCGCTCGGTCAGCAGGTCATTCAAATGGCTGATCAGCGCGGTGATCTGCCGCGCCTGCATGCCCTGTCCCAACAGATGCCCGGCAAGACGTCGGATCTGGCCAGCTGCCGCCTGCAGAGCGGGCAGATCGCTGGCCAGGCGGATCTGTGTGCTGACATGCTTGAGCGACTGCCGCTGCAGCGCAAACAGGTCGCGTTCGGACACGATGTTGACCAGCCGGCCCGCCTCAGTCACCGGCACATGCCGCAGGCCCTGGCGTGACATCAGCAGCACCGCATCCTGCAGCGTGTCAGCCACGGTCAAGCTGTACACCGGTGCAGTCATCACACTGGCGATGGCATCGGCCAGCGGACGCTGCGCCAGCGTGATGCGGCCCAGGATGTCGTGTCGTGTCAGGATGCCCAGCGGCGCCCCGGCGTCGTCCACCACCACCACCGAGCCGACCCGCCGTGCCTGCATCTGCCCCAGCGCGTCGGCCAGCGGGGTGGCAGGGCTACATGCCAAGGGTTGCTTGGGCGGCAGGCTGCCGAGGCAGGCTTCGAGCGACAGCTCGGACAGTGCTTGCGCCGACCAGGCGGCCTGCACCGCCTGGCGCGACAGGGCCAGAAACTGCATCGCACGCCGGTTCAGGTAATCGGCAAACGGTGCGCAGGCCGCGGCCAGCTGACGCACCGCAGCCACCGGCAGCAGCAGGCAGAAGCTGTCTTCGTTGGCGGTGTAGGTGACGCTGACCGGTCGCTCGGCCAGCACCGCAGCCACTGGAAACAGGTCCCCCGCCCCATACTCGATCGCGCCCGGCATCTCGGCCGCACCCTTGCGGCCCGTGATGCTGCCCTGGCGGATCAGCACCAGGGCCTGCGCCGGGCCGCTGTCGGGCGACAGCACCACCTCGTCGGGCGCGAAATAGGCCTGCTGCGATTGGGCAATGAAGGCGTCCACATGCGCTGGCGTCATCTGCGCAAACGGCGCGGTTTGCATCAGCGATCGGCGAAGGTTGGCGAGCAGGCCGGCCGACGGCGAACTGGTTGGGGCGGTGGTATCGATCATGCAATGGATTCTGAGCTTGGATGATTCAAGCAGCGCCATGTCCTGCGGCAAGCTATGCCGGTTCGCAGCGACAGCCTGGCCTGGCAGCCAGGCCTTGCGCTTGACGGGCATCAAAACTCAGTAAAAAAGGGCTGCATCCCAAAGGATGCAGCCCCTGTGTACGAGGCAGCGCAGACCAGGCTGCGCTGCCCCTTTCAGCTTCAGGCCTTGCCCATCTTCAAGTTGGGATAGCGCACATGCTCAACAAGGTCTTGCGTGTCCTGCCGCGGTTGACCGGTGAGCAGGCTGACGATGATGATCACCGCAAAACCCACTGGCACACCGAACAGGCCGGCCGAGATCGGCAGGATGCCCCACCACAGCTCGATCGGCGAGGTCACGCCAAACACGCCACGCAGCCAGGGTTGGGTGGTGACCATGTAGAAGAACGTGGTGCCCAGGCCGGCGATCATGCCCAGCGACGCACCCCACTTGTTGGCCCGCTTCCAGAAGATACCCAAGGTCAGCGCCGGGAAGAACGCTGCCGCAGCAAACGAGAACGCCGCCGACACCAGGAACAGGATGTCCGCCGGTTTCTGTGCCGCTACCGCTGCTGCCGCCAAGGCTACGACCAGCAACAAGGCCTTGGAGATGGCTACCCGACGGCCGGTGGACGCATTCGGGTCGATCATCTTGTAATACAGGTCGTGGCTCAAGGCGTTGGCAATCGTCAACAGCAGGCCGTCGGCCGTGGACAGCGCCGCAGCCAGGCCGCCGGCCGCCACCATGCCCGACACCACATAGGGCAGACCACCAATCTCAGGCGTGGCCAGCACGATGATGTCGCCGCCAATCTTCATCTCGCCAAGCTGGAAGATGCCGTCCTTGTTGATGTCGATCACCGACAGCAAGCCGGGGTCGACCCTTTGCCAGTTGGCAATCCAGGCCGGCAGCTCGTTGAAGGGCGTGCCCACCAGCACATTGAACACCTCGAACTTGACCAGCACCGCCAGGGCCGGCGCCGTGAAGTAGAGCAGGAAGATGAAGAACAGGCTCCAGCTCACCGACTCGCGTGCCTCCTTGACCGACGGCGTGGTGTAGTAGCGCATCAGGATGTGCGGCAGCGCGGCGGTGCCCACCATCAGGCAGAACACCAGCGCCAGGAAGTTGCGGCGGGAGGTGTCGAAGGTGTCCTTGGCCTTCTGGTCGCCATTCGGGTTGCCGGCAAACTGCTGCGCATGGATTGGCATTCCGGCCAGTGGCTTGGCACGGTCTTCATTAGCCTTCTTGGCCTTGCCCCAGGCGTCCTTGGCCTCGGCCTCGGTCTTGGGCAGCGCGGCCAGCGCCTTCTCGGCAGACTGGATGTCGGCGGCCGGGCCGTTGGCGCCCTTCAAGGCCACCAGTTTCTGCTCGGTGGCAGCCTTGTCGGCCGCCATCGCCCCCGGCACGTCCTTGAGCTTGGTGTCGAACTCGCCGGCCTTGGCCTTGAACGCGGCAATCACCTCCAGCTCCTTCGGGTCCTTCAGCAATTGCTGCTCGCGCTCGGTCACCTTCTGCAGCTGGTAGCCGTAGATCGCCTGCGGGATCGGGATGCCGGTCTGCTTCACCGACAGCCACACCACCGGAACCAGGTAGGCCACGATCAGGATGATGTACTGGGCCACCTGGGTCCAGGTGACGGCCCGCATGCCGCCCAGGAACGAGCACACCAGGATGCCGCCCAGGCCCACGAACACGCCGATGCCGAAGTCGATACCGGTGAAACGCGAGGTGATCAGGCCAACGCCATAGATCTGCGCCACCACATAGGTGAACGAGCACAGGATCGCGGCGACGATGCCGATGAAGCGCGGCAGATTGCCTTCGAAGCGCGCGCCCAGAAAGTCAGGGATCGTGAACTGTCCGAACTTGCGCAGATACGGCGCCAGGAACAGTGCCACCAGGCAGTAGCCACCGGTCCAGCCCAGGATGAAGGCCAGCCCGCCGAAGCCGCTGAGGTAAAGCGTGCCAGCCATGCCGATGAACGAGGCCGCGCTCATCCAGTCGGCGCCGGTGGCCATGCCGTTGTACAGCGCCGGCACGCGCCGGCCGGCCACGTAGTATTCCGATGCGTCAGTGGTGCGGCTCATCACCCCGATGCCGCCGTACAGCGCCACCGTGGCAATCAGGAAGATGAAGCCGATCCATTGCCGCGACAGGCCCATCTGCTCCATCGCGGCAAGCACCAGGATGAACACCAGGAAGCCCCCGGTGTACCAGGTGTAGACCTTGTTCAGCTGGCGCTCAAACGCGCGCTTATCAGCGGCGCTGCCGCCACTCGCAGCACCATCATTTCCAAACATGCCAGCCATGTCATTCCTCCTCGGCAACGCCGTGTTCTTGGTCAAGCCGGTTCATGTACCGGGCGTAGAACCAGATAATCAGGCAATAGACCACCAGCGCACCCTGGGATGCAACCCAGAAGCTGAAGGGCCAGCCGAAGAAGGTGAAGTTCAAGTCGCGCGCGAAGTACATCGCGACAAAGGTCACCACGAACCAGATGGCCAGCAGAATCGACGTGATTCGCAGATTCTTTGACCAGTACTGGCGGTGCATTTCCGTCAACTGCATTGCCTTGTCTCCTGTGTTTTAAGTCGCCAACAAAAAGGGCCCCACGGCCCCACTCCATGCCCGGACAGCAAGCCTTGCCCGGCTGCATTCGCCCGGCTCAGCGCGCCAAGCCCGTCTCGCGCTCGAGCTGGGCCGCCACCTTGGGCTCGAAGCCGTGCAAGTGGCGGATGATCTTGCGGGCCTCATCGGGCTCGCCCCGGTCTTGATGCACGCGGGCCAACTGGTACCAGGCATGCGGGCTCATCGGTTGAAGCTCGGTGTTGTGGCGCAAGGCGGTGATGGCCTCGTCGATGCGCTTCAACTGGATCAGCGCAATGCCCAGGCCATACCAGGCGCGGTCGAGCTTGGGGTCCAGCGCCAGGGCCTGGCGGAAGGCGGTTTCTGCCTCGGCGGGTTGCTGGGTGTGCTCCAGCAGATAGGCCAGATTGAACCAATCTCCGGCCTGGCGGCGCGGGTAGGCCGCCACCAACGCACGGGCGTCCTGCAAGGCCTCGGCATGGCGGCCCGCCTGGGCCCGCACATGGGCGCGGCTGGCCAGTGCATAGGCATCGTCGGGCCAGATCGCCAACATGCGGGTGAAGCGAGCCTCGGCATCGGCCGTGCGGCCCAACAGCAAGCAGGCCATGGCCTGCAGCCGCAGCCAGGTATGAGCCCAGCGCCCGGGCGCGACTGCAGCACTTGTCATTGACACAGGTTCACCCCCGACTGCAAGCACAGATTGATCTTGGCCACCGTGGCCAACAGCCACATGAAGGCCAGCAAAAAAAATGCCACCAGGGGTAGGTGGCGATCCAGCACCACACGCGGCGCCAGCCAGCGAGCCCCGCGCAGAAAGGGCGAGGTCAGGGTCTGCAGCAGCTGGTAGAACAGATTGCCACTGCGGCGTTGGCCCGCCAGCAGCCCCAGTACCCATTGACCTGCGAGTGCAAGCAAGGCGATCTCGGCGATCAACTTCAATGATGAAACCAACAGCAACAAGACAGCCTCCTGTAAGCAAACCAGAGAATCGACGGCCTGGCTTACGCGTTTCTGACGTTTCAGCTTGTATCCGTTGATGCCCTGACAAGGACAAACCCGAAGCCGGGTGGCGTGCTCAAACCGTGTCAGTCGTCGCTGATGTCGCCCTCGGCCTTGTCCATGCGGTTCATTGCCCAGGCGTAATACCAAACGATCAGGCAGTAGACGAGCAAGGCGCCCTGGGTGGTGGCCCAGAAACCGAAGGGCCAGCCGAAGAAATCGAAGGCCATGGCCGGGCCCAGCAAGGCCACACTGACCGTCAGCACGAACCAGATGCACAGCAACACCGCGCTCAACCTCAGGGTCCGGGGCCAGTAGTCGCTGCGGGGCGTCGGTCGGGTCATGGGCGGGCCGGATGCTAGCCCAGCCGCAGCGACGGGGCGACCGGGCCTAACCCTTGCCCGCCACCCAGGTGGCGCGGCCCGGGCAGGGCCGATGGCCGGGCCGTCCGGCGCAGCCCCCATGCGAGAATCATGGCCGTCGGAACACCGCCAGAAAACTCTCTTTATGGACATCGAACAAGTCAACGCCATCGGCATGCTGCTCGCCGATCTGAGCGCCCGCACCGAGCAGCTCCGGGGGTATCTTTGACTACGACCGCAAAGCCCTGCGCCTGAACGAAGTCAATGCCGCGCTGGAGAACCCCGGCGTCTGGAACGAGCCCAAGCGCGCCCAGGAACTGGGCCGCGAGAAAAAATCGCTGGAAGACGTGGTGGGCACGATCGACCACCTGGCCGGCAACCTGGCAGACAACACCGAGCTCTACGAGATGTCCAAGACCGACGAGGCCTTTGACGACCTCAAGGCGATCGAGGCCGATGCCAGCACGCTGCGCGAGATCGTCGAGGGGCTGGAGTTCCGCCGCATGTTCAACAACCCGGCCGACCCCAGCAACTGCTTCATCGACATCCAGGCCGGCGCCGGTGGCACCGAGGCCTGCGACTGGGCCGGCATGCTGTTGCGCCAGTACCTGAAGTACTGCGAGCGCAAGGGCTTCAAGACCACGATGGAGGATGAGACGCCGGGTGAGATTGCCGGCATCAAGAGTGCCACCATCAAGGTCGAGGGCGACTATGCCTTCGGCCACCTGCGCACCGAGACGGGCGTGCACCGGCTGGTGCGCAAGAGCCCCTTCGATTCGGCCGGCGGCCGGCACACCAGCTTTGCCTCGCTGTTCGTCTACCCCGAGGTGGACGATTCGATCGACATCGACATCAACCCGTCCGATGTGCGGGTGGACACCTTCCGCGCCAGTGGCGCGGGCGGCCAGCACATCAACAAGACCGACTCAGCGGTGCGCCTGACCCACATCCCCACCGGCATCGTGGTGCAGTGCCAGGACGGCCGCAGCCAGCACAGCAACCGCGACGTGGCCTGGAAGCGGCTGCGCAGCCGGCTGTACGACCACGAGATGCGCAAGCGCATGGAAGAGCAGCAGAAGCTGGAAGACACCAAGACCGATGTCGGCTGGGGCCACCAGATCCGCAGTTACGTGCTGGACAACAGCCGCATCAAGGATCTGCGCACCAATGTCGAGATCTCCAACACCCAGAAGGTGCTGGACGGCGACCTCGACCCTTTCATCTCGGCCAGCCTCAAGCAGGGGCTGTGAGCGCCAGCCGCCGTGCGGTGCTGCCTAGCCAGGCCGCGCCGCATGGCCGGCCTGATGGACAACCACAAACCGGAGACCCCCCGCCATGCGTGAAGGCCCCGCCCCACTGATCCGCCGCGAAGACTACGCGGTGCCGGCGTTCTGGATCCGCAGTGTCGACTTGACCTTCGACCTGGATCCGGCCAAGACCCTGGTGGCCAGCAAGCTGGCCATCGAACGTGACCCTGCCGGCGCCCCCGGCCAGCCGCTCAAGCTGCAGGGCGACGGGCTGACCCTGCTGCGCTGCCTGGCCGACGGTGAGAGCGTGTCCTTCCGCCACGAGGACGGCCTGCTGGTGATCGACAACCCGCCCGACAAGCCGGCCTTCACGCTGGAGATCCGCAACACCTGCGCACCCGAGAAGAACACCCAGCTCTCGGGCCTGTACACCAGCGGCGGCGGTTTCTTCACCCAGTGCGAGGCCGAGGGCTTCCGCCGCATCACCTACTTTCTCGACCGACCCGACGTGATGGCGGTCTTCACGGTCACGCTGCGCGCGGACAAGGCCAGATACCCGGTGCTGTTGAGCAATGGCAACCTGGTCAAGACCGCCGACCTGGACAACGGCCGCCACCTGGCCCAGTGGCACGACCCTTTTCCCAAGCCCAGCTACCTGTTCGCGCTGGTGGCGGCCGATCTGGTGGCGCGCGAGCAGCGCATCCGCAGCCGTGCCGGCACCGACCACCTGCTGCAGGTCTTTGTGCGCCGAGGCGACCTGGACAAGACCGAACACGCCATGAACTCGCTGATCGCCAGCGTGGCCTGGGATGAGGCCCGCTTCGGCCTGCCATTGGACCTGGAGCGTTTCATGATCGTCGCGGTGGGCGACTTCAACATGGGGGCGATGGAGAACAAGGGCCTGAACATCTTCAACACCAAGTTCGTTCTGGCCAGCCCGGCCACCGCCACCGATGCCGACTTCGCCGGTATCGAGAGCGTGGTGGGCCATGAATATTTTCACAACTGGACCGGCAACCGCATCACCTGCCGCGACTGGTTCCAGCTGAGCCTGAAGGAAGGCCTGACGGTCTACCGCGACCAGGAATTCTCGATGGACATGGCCGGCTCGGCCTCGGCCCGGGCGGTCAAGCGCATCGACGATGTGCGTGGCCTGCGCGCCGTGCAGTACCCCGAGGATGCCGGTCCGATGGCCCACCCGGTGCGGCCCGACAGCTATGTCGAGATCAACAACTTCTACACCGCCACGGTCTACGAGAAGGGCGCCGAGGTCGTGCGGATGATGGCCACGCTGGTGGGCCGCGCGGGTTTCCGCCGCGGCATGGACTTGTACTTCGCCCGCCACGACGGCCAGGCCGTGACCTGCGACGACTTCGCCCAGGCCATTGCCGATGCCAATCCCGGCAGCGCACTGGCCGACCGATTGGACGTCTTCAAGCGCTGGTACAGCCAGGCCGGCACACCCACGCTGCAGGCCCGCGGCCGCTACGACCCGGTGACCCTGCACTACACCCTGACCTTGTCGCAGAGCGCCGCCGCGCCGGCCGGCCAGGCGGCCAAGCTGCCTTGCGTGATGCCGGTGCTGATGGGCCTGGTGCGGGCCGATAACGGCGACGCGCTGCCGCTGCGCCTGGCCGCCGAATCCCAGGCCGTCGGCACCGAGCGGGTGCTGGTGCTGGACGCAGCCGAGAAGACCTTCACCTTCGTCAACGTGGCAGCGGCGCCGGTGCCCTCACTGCTGCGCGGCTTGTCGGCGCCGGTACACCTGGATGACGGCCTGGACGATGCCGGCCTGCTGGTGCTGCTGCAGCACGACACCGACGCCTTCAACCGCTGGGAAGCCGGCCAGCGCCTGGCGCTGGGCCGCCTGATGGCCGCATTGCCGCACAGCGGCGACCTGCCGCCGCTGGACCCGGCCTTCCTCCAGGCGATGCGCGGCTTGCTGCGCGACCCGGCGCTGGACCCGGCCTTCAAGGAACTGGTGCTGACCCTGCCGGCCGAGGGCTATATCGCCGAACAGTGCAGCAGGGTCGACCCGCAACGCATCCACCAACTGCGCGAGCAGATGCGCCGCCAGCTGGCCGAGCAATTGCACGCCGACTGGGTCTGGGCCTTCGAGCAGCACCAGGTGCGTGAAGGCTACCGGCCCGACGCTGATCAATCCGGCCGCCGTGCGCTGGCCAATCTGGCCCTGCAGATGCTGGTGCTGGATGCCTTGCGCAGCGGCGACGCGGTCTGGCCCGGCCGCGCCTACCAGCGTTTCAAGGATGCCGGCCAGATGACCGACCGCCATGCGGCGCTGACCGCGCTGGTCGACGGCCACGCCGCGTTGGCCGAGCCAGCGCTGGCGCGCTTCCACGAATTGTTTGCCGGCGACGAACTGGTGATCGACAAGTGGTTCAACCTGCAGGCCCGTGCCACAGAGCCGCTGCAGGCGGGTGCCGGCGGCGTGCTGCCGCGGGTCAAGGCACTGATGCAGCACCCCGACTTCTCCATGAAGAACCCCAACCGCGCGCGCAGCCTGCTGGCGGGCTTTTGCCGCGACAACCCGGCCGCCTTCCACCGCAGCGATGCTGCGGGATATGTGTTCTGGGCCGACCGGGTACTGGAGCTTGACGCGATCAATCCGCAATTGGCGGCCCGGCTGGCCCGCGCGATGGACCGCTGGAGCACCCTGGCCGAGCCCTGGCGCAGCGCTGCCCGCGCGGCCGTGGCCCGCGTGGCCGCCAGCGCCCGCATCAGCGACGATGTGCGCGAGATCGTGACCAAGGCGCTCGACGCCACCTGATCCCCGACACCCTGCCCTGCCCACCATGAAACGCATCAGCCTCACCCAGTACCTGGTCGAACAGCAACGTGACCGCGGCCAGATCCCGCCGCCGCTGCGCCTGCTGATCGAGACCGTGGCCCGCGCCTGCAAGCACATTGCGATCTCGGTCAACAAGGGCGCGCTGGGCGAGGTGCTGGGCAGCGCCGACCTCGAGAACGTGCAGGGCGAGGTGCAGAAGAAGCTGGATGTGATTGCCAACGAGGTGCTGATCGAGGCCAACGTCTGGGGCGGCCACCTCGCGGCGATGGCCAGCGAGGAGATGGACACGATCCACGTGGTGCCCGACCGCTACCCCCAGGGCGAGTACCTGCTGCTGTTCGACCCGCTGGACGGCAGCAGCAACATCGATGTCAATGTATCGATCGGCACCATCTTCTCGGTGCTGCGCAAGGTGACCAACACCCGCGGCGTCAGCGAAGAGGATTTTCTGCAGCCCGGCAAACAGCAGGCTGCCGCCGGCTACTGTGTCTACGGCCCGCAGACCACCCTGGTGCTGACCGTCGGTGACGGCGTGGTGATGTTCACGCTCGACCGCGAGACCGGCAGCTGGAAGCTGACCGAGCGCGGCCTGCAGATCCCGGCAGACACCAAGGAATTCGCGATCAACATGTCCAACCTGCGCCACTGGGCGCCGCCGGTGCGCCGCTACATCGACGAATGCCTGGCCGGCAAGGATGGCCCGCGCGAAAAAGACTTCAACATGCGCTGGGTGGCCAGCATGGTGGCCGATGTGCACCGCATCCTCACCCGCGGCGGCGTCTTCCTCTACCCCTGGGACAAGCGGGAGCCCGAGAAGCCCGGCAAGCTGCGCCTGATGTACGAGGCCAATCCGATGGCCTTCATCGTCGAGCAGGCCGGCGGCCGGGCCACCAATGGTCACCAGCGCATCCTCGATCTGCTGCCCACCAAGCTGCACGAGCGGGTCAGCGTGATGCTGGGCTCGCGCAACGAGGTCCAGCGTGTCACCGACTACCACCTGACCGCCACCGGGACGCGCCCGGCCTGAAGCCGCGATCGGCCCACAGGGCCGGGCGCGCTGGCGGCAGGCCCCGGCCGGCGCTCAGCTGATCACGGATTGCTGGGCGATGCCGGCGTCCACCAGCACATGCTGGCCGGTCATGCCGTCGCTGTCGTCCGAGGCCATGAACAACGCGGCCCGCGCCACATGGCCAGCGTCCAGCCGCAGCTTCAGGCATTGCGCATCGAGAAAGGCCTGGTCGGCGGCCGGGTCGCGGTGCAGGGCGGTCTGCCGGTCAGTGACGATCGCGCCAGGCACCACCGCGTTGACGCGGATATTGCGCGACCCCAGCTCGCGCGCCAGGGTGCGGGTCAGCCCCAGGATGCCCGCCTTGGCGGTGGTGTAGCCCACCAGATTGGGCCGGCCGCGCATCCAGCTGACGCTGCCCATATTGATCACCACGCCGCCACCGGCTGCCGCCATGCCGGGTGCGACGGCCTGGATCGCGAAGAAGTAATGCTTGAGGTTGAGCGCCAGCCGGTCGTCCCAGAATTCGGGCGTCACGTCCTCCATGCGGTGGCGGTCGTCGCGGCCGGCGTTGTTGACCAGCACCTGCACGGGCCCCTGCTCGGCGATCAGGCGCGCCAGCAGGGCCCGGTAGGCAGCAATGTCACGCACGTCGCAGGCGGCATACCAGGGCGCGGCTTGGCCGGCATCCACCAGCTCGTCGATCAGGGCCTGGCCGCCATCCGGCCGGGTGCCGCAGAAGGCTACCCGGGCGCCCTGGGCCGCAAAGGCCCGCACCAGCTCGGCACCGATGCCCGAGCTGCCGCCGGAGATGAAGACCCCCCTGCCGGCCAGCGAGGCATAGCGGGTGTAGGGGCGCAGCACCGTGTCGTCCATCAGCAATGCGCCGCAGGCAGCAGGTCGCTCAGCTGCACCGGCAGGCCGGTGACGATGCTTTGGTGCGCGGCCAGGCCCACCGCCACCGCGCGCAGGCCTTCTTCCAGCGGGATCTCGGCCGCTGCGCCGCTGCGCAGGGCGGCCGCGAACTTCTGGTGCTCGATGTAGCTGGCGCCAAAGTGCTGGCCGGCATAGCGGATATTGTTGTCCCAGACCCGCCGTACGCTCACACCCTTGCCGGTGCCTGAAGCCTGGCCCCAGACCTCGCGCTTGCCCCAGTCGGCGCGTTTGCCGATGCGCAGGGTGAGCGACGGCAGCAGCGATTCAAGCTTGCCCAGGCTGCCGACGATGCTGACATGCTCGTTGTCGACCGAGTTCTCGGCAAACATGCACAGGTCGAGGTTGGCGCGGGCGCCGCTGGGGTATTCGACGATCACGAAGGCCGAGTCGAGGATGTCCGGGGTGCGGCCGCCATAACGCTCTTCCAGGTGGTTGACCCGTTGGCCGCCGGAGGCAAACACCCGGGTCGCGCGCTCGCCCAGGATCAGCTCCATCAGGTTGAAGTAGTGGCAGCACTTCTCCACCAGCGTGCCGCCGGTGTTGGCAGTGAACCGGTTCCAGTCGCCCACCTTGGGGTAGAAGGGCTCGCGGTGCTCGCGGATCGCCACCTGCTGCAGCACGCCCACTTCGCCGGCATGGGCCAGGCGGATCATTTCGGCCACCGGCGGCATGTAGCGGTACTCCTGCGCCACCCAGGTGATGGCGCGGCGGCCCTGGGCGCGTGCCAGCAAGGCCAGGCCATCGGCAATGTTGGTGACCAGCGGTTTCTCTACCAGGATGGGCAGGTCGGTGGCCAGCGCGTCGCCCAGCACCGCCGCGTGGGTGTGGTTGGGGCTGGCGATCACCAGCGCGTCACACAGGCCGCTGTGCAGCAGGTCGGCATGGTGCTCGAACAAGTGCGGACGCCAGCCGTCCACCAGGGTGGCGGCGGCCTGCCGGCTGGGGCCATGCGGATCGCTGATGGCGGTGAGCTCGGCCCCGCCCATGGCATGCAGGTTGAGGATGTGCTCGCGGCCCATGCTGCCGCAGCCGATCAGCCCATAGCGGATCTTGTCGTGCATCGTTGATATCAGCCCTTCAGGCCGCCTTGGGTCAAGCCGCCGACCACCCGCTCCTGGAAGACGGCGATCAGCACCGCGATCGGCACGATGGCCACGATCAACGCGGCCGAGATGATCGGCCAGGGGAAGGTGAACTCGCCCTGGTAGAGGGTGATGCCCACGGGCAGCGTGCGCATGCTGGCACTGGCATTGAGCGACAGCGCCAGCAGGAACTCGTCCCAGGCGTTGACGAAGGCCAGGATGCCCGCGGTGAACACCCCCGGCGCCGACAGCGGCACCACCACCTTCCACAAGGCCCCCAGCCGGGTGCAGCCGTCGATCATCGCGGCGTTTTCCAGGTCTTTGGGAATGGCCTGGAAGAAGCTCACCAGCACCAGGGTGCAGACCGGCAGGTTCAGCACCACATAGGGCAGCACCAGCGCGGTGTAGGTGTTGAGCAGGTTCAGCGCCCGCATGGTCTCGAAGATCGGCACCAGCAGCGTGACCAGCGGGAACATGCTGCTGGCGACGA
>JAYUQJ010000095.1:0-14429 GCA_043756825.1 Betaproteobacteria bacterium
GCAACGAAGGCCGCGTCTTCGGGCGCGGCCGTCTGCGGCAGGATGATCGTGAACTCGTCGCCGCCCATGCGGAACAACAGGTCGCTGTCGCGCAGGCAAGCGCCGATACGCTGCGAGACCAGCGTCAGCAGCTTGTCGCCGGCATCGTGCCCAAGACTGTCGTTGACGAATTTGAAGCGGTCCAGATCGATGAACAACAGCGCGCAGGCATGTTCATTGCGCGACGCCAGTGCGATCGTCTCGGCCAGGCGCTCGCTGAAGTAGGCGCGGTTCGGCAGTCCGGTCAGCACGTCGTGATAGGCCTGATGGCGCACCTCGTCCTCCTTCGCGGCGCGCTCCTGCTCCTGGCGCGCGATCACGCGGTCGGCCTTGCGCACAACGAAGAAAAGAAACAGATATAACAGCCCCAGCAGCGCCAACACGACACCGGCCACCTGCCACTGTGCGCGGCTCTGCTTGTTCAGCAGTTCGGTGACGTCCGAATAGACCTCGAACACGCCCTCGGGGGCCGCATCGGCAGCAAAGCGCACCGGGATGTAGGTGGCGATCAGGTCCCGGTTGTTGATCACGCCTTCAAAGGCATCGAACTTTTCGCGATGGGTAATCAGGGCGGCAACGCGGCCGGCGCGCGCATCAAGAAAGCCAGGATTGGCGCTCTTGTCCTCGCCGATCTGGCCTTCATCGGTCGAAAACACGGTCAGCCCCTCGCGGCTGTAGATCTTGACCTTAGCGATCTGCAGCCCGGCCATCGTGCCCAGCACGTCAGCCCGCAGTCGCGCCTGGGCCGGGTCGGCCAGCAACTCCGCCCGCGAGCGCCCGCCGGAGCCGACCACGAGCTCGCGGTACTGGCGCCACACCGTGTTGGCGAATGCGCGTGTCAGGTCCGCGTTGGCGCGACTCTCGTGGTCGATCAGGTGACGCAGCGTGAGCTCGCGGTAGATGCCGATCAGGCAGGCGGTGACCAGCACGATGCCGACCAGACTCGTCAACGAGAAGAAGCGCGTCAGCTTGAACGGGCGTGTACGCGGACGTGGCGTCGAATTGCACTGTATCGTCATTCCTCGATCCGGTGGGCATACTGGTTGTGTCGCTTCGCTGACGCCCGGCGCCCGGAAAGCGGTGCCCGGCAGTGGCCCGGGACGGCTCGATGCCAGCACGACATCCTGTCATCGGCACACCACGGCCGAACCTGAGCCGCCTGCGGGCTCGTCGCCGATGGCGAAAGCGCGCATCAGGCGACGATCAGCGTGCCTTGGACCAACAGAAGCGTCACGCACTGCCCAGCCTCCTGCCAGCAGATGCACGTGACGCCGGGAACTTCCGCCGTTCCCGCATGGTTCTGGCGAGACCATCAGGCGGGGCAGTCCATTGCGGTCGGGCAGCGCTTGCTGTGCCGCTGCGCAAGTGGGTTCACAGGGAGCGCACGTGCTCTCGTGCTCTGTCACCTGCGCCTCGGCGACAACCTTCACTTGCCTGGAAGCTGCCGATCACGAGCTGCTCTTGATGGCCGTCCAGCACCCTTCGACCACCGCAGCAGGCCAGCCTTCGGTCATCAGCACCGGGTCTGAACCTGAGCTCGGACTGGATGCGAGGGGTTTGACCGCCATCGGGTCGTGAAGGCGCGACGCCTGGCAGCGCCGCTACCAGGCGTCGCGCAACTCGCGTTTGAGCACCTTGCCGATGGCGCTGCGCGGCAGTTCGTCCAACAGCCGCAGCCCGCTCAAACGTTGAGTCTTGCCGACCTGGGCGTTGAACCACTGGCGCAGCGCGTCGGCGCTGTCGGCATGGCCCGCGCGCCGCACCACAAAGGCCACCGGCGTCTCGCCCCATTCGGCCGACGGCACGCCCACCACCGCCGCATCGGCGATCGCCGGGTGGCTGCGCAGCACCGCCTCCAGGTCGCTGGGGTAGATGTTGAAGCCGCCGCTGATCACCATGTCCTTGCGCCGGTCGTGCAGGGTGAGGAAGCCGTCGGCATCGAACCGGCCCACATCGCCGGTGCGGATGAAGCGCAGGCCCTGCGCGTCGTACCACTCGGCCTCGGCGGTCTTGGCCGGCTGCTTGTGGTAGCCGGTCATCATGCCGCCCGAGCGGCCCACCACCTCGCCGCTGTCGCCCACCCGGGTGATCTCGCGGCCCTGTTCGTCGATCAGCCGGACGTCGTGGCCCTCGGCCGGCTGGCCCACGGTGTGCAGCTTGTCGGGGTGCAGGTGGGCCTGCAGGATGCAGGTGCCGCCGCCCTCGGTCATGCCGTAGTACTCGACCAGACCGCCCGGCCAGCGCGCCAGCACGTCGGCCTTCAGCGCGGCATGGAAGGGCGCGCTGGTGCACATCTTCATGCGGAAGGATGACAGGTCGAACTGGTCGAAATCGGGCCGGGCCATCAGGCGCTGGTACTGCACCGGCACCAGCATGGTGTGGGTGGCGCGCTCGGCCTGGGCGATCCGCAGGTAGGCCAGCGCATCGAATTTGGGCATCATCACCACGCAGCCGCCGTTCGCCAAGGTCGGGATCACCGCCACCAGTGTGGTGTTGCTGTAGAGCGGGGTGGCGATCAGCGTGACGGTGTGCGGGTCGTAGCCCGACAGCGTGGCGCGCTGGATATGGGCCCAGCGCATGGCATGCGCCTGCACGATGCCCTTGGGCGTGCCGGTGGTGCCCGATGAATAGATCAGGTTGAAGGCCCAGTCCGGGGCGATCGCCACTGGCGCCGGCCGCGCCGGTGCGGGCATCAGCCAGCCGGCCGGGCCGGTGTCGGCCTCCAGCGTGTCCAGGCGGGTCAGCGCCAGCGTCGCCGGCATCGCCACGCCGGCGGCGTGCAGCGCGGCGGCCACGTCGGCGTCGACGAAGAAGCGCCGGGCGTCGGCATCGGCGGCCATGTCGCGCAGTTGCGCCGGGGTGGACCCCGGCGCCAGCGGCGCCACCGCCAGGCCGGCCCGCAGCGCGCCCAAAAACAGCGCCAGGTAGGCCACGCTGGCCGCACCGCACAGCGCGATCACCTCGCGCGGCTGCAGTCCGTCGCGCTGCAGCGAGGCGGCCACCCGGTCGATCAGGGTGTCGAACTCGGCATAGCGCAGCCGACGCGACCCGACCACCACCGCCAGCGCATCGGGCCGGGTGCGCGCATGGCCCGCCACCATCGCGGGCAGGTTGTTGAAGGTCGGGCTGTCCGGGGCAGGGGAGGGGCTCATCGATAGATCCTGGTGCAGGTGGCGGGGCGGGCAGGGGGTTGCCGCCGGGCGGGGCGCTGCCGAGACGATAGCGCAGGCAAGGGCGGGTCTTGTCGGCCAAGTGCTTGGGGCGCCTGCCGGCCTGCGCCGGGGTGACGGAATCCGGTAAATCTGGTAAATCCACGCGCTCAGCGCGCTTCACAATCGTTTACATTCTTCCCCCATCTTGACGATACCGCGCCCCTGCGGTGCGCCTTCCTTCCTGTTCCAGCGGCCGGGTCCGGCCTTTCCAGGCCCCTTGGCCTGGCCCCTGTTTGCCCACCGCATGCCCTCGTCTGTCTTGCTTCAGCCGGCCTTGCTGCGTCGCACGCGGTCTGCCCCCGACCGCCTGTTGCCCGGCCTGCTGCGCCGCCATTGGGGTCTGGCGGTGGCGCTGGCTTGGGTGGCGCTATGGGTGCTGGTGCCGGCTGTCGTCAATCCGGGGCAATGGGGCGACAACTTCGAGCAGTATGTCTGGGCCCATAGCCTGGAATGGGGCTACCACAAGCATCCGCCCTTGCCGACCTGGCTGCTGGGCGGGCTGATCGCGCTGTTCGGCCCGTCACCGTATTGGGCCTACCTGCTGGCCGCACTGTGCACGGGGGGCACGGCTTTCTTCACCTTCCGCCTGGCGGGCCGGTTGCTGCCGGGGCCGCTGGCCGGCCTGGCGATGCTGCTCTGGGGTTTGCAGCAGGCCTTCTCGATGCGGGCCCAGGTCTTCAACCACAACACGGTGATGATGCTGGCCGTCAGCGCTGCGGCCTGCTGCGTGCTGCAGGCGGTGGGCAGCCGGCAGCGTCGATGGTGGGTCGGTGCCGGCCTGGCGGCCGCTGCCGCCTTGTTGTCGAAGTACCAGGCCATCGTGCCCCTGGGCGGCCTGGTGTTGGGCCTGTTGTTGACCGGCGAACTGGTGCGCCGCGAGGTGCGCCAGGGCCTCTACCTGGCCATCGGGGTGGCGGCGCTGGGTTTTGCGCCGCACCTGGCCTGGATGGTGAACCATGATTTCGCCACCTTGCGCTATGCCGGCCAGGGCGGGCATGCCATGCCCTGGAGCGAGCGCGGCCTGAGCGTGCTGAGTTTTCTGGCCCAGCAACTGCGGCTGTTGTTTCCGGCGCTGCTGTTTGCTGGCCTGTTGTGGCTGCTGCCGGGCCTGCGCCTGCGCGGTGCGCAGGCCGGCGGTGCCGCCGACGTCCCGCCGCGCGCGGCCGACCTGGGCCCTGCCGAGGGCGCCGAGTCGCAGCGCTGGCGCCGTGCCTGGATGGTGGCGCTGATCGGCTTCCCGCTGGTGATCACCTTGCTCACCTGCCTGGCCTTCGGCTTGAAGCTGCAGAACCACTGGGGTTTCCAATGCCTGCAGTTCGTCTCGCTGTGGGGCGCCTGGCGCCTGCGCAGCCTGACCCGTCGGCCGGCGATGTTCATGGCAGTGGTGGCGATGGCGGTGCAGGCGGTGGCGATGGGCTGGTGGCTGGTGGCCCAGTCGGCCGACAAGGGCGAGTCGGGGCGTCGCCTGGACCCGACCTATCCGGCCCGTGCGCTGGCCGCGGCGGTCGAGAAAGACTGGTCGCGCATGACGGCTTGCCCGCTGCTGATCGTGGTCGGCCCGCAGTTCGAGGCTGGCATGGTCTCGACCTACCTGGCCAAGCCCCCCAAGGTGCTGGAGGGCGGCGACTTCCGCAAGTCACCCTGGGTGCGGGCCGACGAGATCAGCACCCACGGTGCGGTCTACGTGGCCACCCACCCTGCCGACCTGCCCGAGCATGGCGTGATGATCGATTCGATGGCCATCCACGGCCAGCGCGGTGGGCGCATCTACTGGGCCGTGGTGCCGCCGGCGCACTGCCTGGACCTGCCCTGAACTGAGCCTGCGCCCCCGGCGCTCGACGGGCTGACGCGGCCGACGCGGCCGATGCATCGGTGCAAGCCGCAGCGTCCGGCCCGGCAACCGACGCTGCGCCTGGTGCCCCACTGCGCCTGGGCCCGCACTGCGGCTGACGCCCCGGCGCGTGCCCCCTGCTGCTCATCCAGCCGCCTTTGCGCCAGCGCGCGCAACCCTTGGGCAAGTATTTGGAAATAATTCACGGAGAGCGTTTCGTGAATATTTAACGATATTCAAGGTCGATATTCTTGACAGTTGTTCTGGTGCTTTGAGGGAGCAGCAGATCAAGTTTCATTTTTATCAATGACTTAGCGCGATTCAACTTGCCTGGCCTGAGACTTGCTCTATTTGTGAGAGCCGGCAGGGGTAGGAAGTAATTAACGATTCATACCCTGGAGACCGGACGATCAAACCTTCATAAACTTATCCTTGGGATCTTGCCATGAACTTCCTGAATATCTGCCGCCGCGCGGCCATTGCCACCAGCATCACCACCGCCCTGGCCGCAGGCCTGAACGCACCGGCCCTGGCCGGCCCGGTGTTGACCGACCTCACCAGCGCCGACTACATCACCGTGGGCAGCCTGGACTGGGCCTGGGCAGGCCCGATCCGGTCGGCCGTCTGGTTCGGCAGCAACACCCTTTACCAGGCCAGCCTGCATGCTGGCTGGCGCGAGGCCACCGACATCGAATGGGACAACCGGCCGCACTACACGGCCTTCAACAGCATTTGCGCGGCCAAGTACTGGAACTCCAGTTTCACCCACTGTGACTTTGGTGACAGCCTGGCCCAGCACTGGATTGCCGGACCTGAAGATCATTTCGATTTGTGGTACGTGCGCGGCGCCCAGGGCAATGTGGTGCCCGAGCCGGCGTCGCTGGCCTTGGTAGGCCTGGCCCTGCTGGGCGTGGGCGTGGCGCGCCGGCAAAAGTCGGCCTGAGCGGCCGGCCGGCTCAGAGCAGGCTCTTGAGCGCCACCACCGGATCGCAGGCCACGGCCGGTGCCGGGTGCCTGCCACCCTCCATCAGCTTGCGCGACGTCATGTGGTCCATCGGCGCGTTGACCGATTCGACGCACACCAGCCGCTCGCCCCGGTAGTGCAGGATCGAGAAGCTGGCCGGTGTTGCACCCGGCCGCCGGTGGCGGGCCACGCCAGCCTCGGCGGCGGCAGGCATCAGCCCGGCCATCTGCAACCGCATCGCACCCTGCTCGGACCAGAACCAGGGCAGCGCGGCATAGGTCGCGGCCTGGCCCTGCAGCGTGGCCGCCGCCGTGCGGGCCTGGTCGTTGGCGTTCTGCACCGATTCCAGCCGCAGCCGGCTGCCCTCGGGCGCCCAGGCCGGCGCGGCCGGGAACTGGGCCACGTCGCCAATGGCCAGGATGGCCGGGTCACTGGTGCGCATCGCGGCGTCCACCACGATGCCGTTGTCCAGCGCCAGCCCGGCATCGGCGGCCAGGCCGTGGTCGGGCTCGGCGCCGATGCCCAGCAAGAGCAGGTCGACCGGCCAGCGCCGGCCGTCGACCTCGATCGCCTGCAGGCGCTGGCCGTCATGGTCCAGCGCGACGAGCCGGGCGTTCAGGTGGAATTCGATGCCGGCGGCCTGGTGGGTGGCCAGGATGTGCGCGGCCAGTTCGGCCGAGACCGAGCGTGACAGCAGCCGGGGCTGGGCCTCGATGACCTGCACCGCCAGCCCCAGCGCGCGCGCCGTGGCCGCCACCTCCAGGCCGATGAAGCCGCCACCCAGCACCGTCAGGGCTTTGGCCTGGCCCAGGCGTGCGCGCAGCGCGGTGGCGTCGGCCAGGTGGCGCAGCTCGGCCACATTGGCCAGGCCGGGGGGCAGCGCGGCCAGGCGCCGGGCCCGCGCGCCGGTGGCCAGCACCAGTTGCCCGTAGGCCAGGGTGGTGCCCGAGCGCAGCCGCACCGTGCGGGCGGCGCGGTCGATGGCCAGCGCCGGGTCGTCCAGGTGCAGCGTGATGCCGGCGTTGGCATACCAGGCGTCGCCGCGGTGGGCCTGTGGGCCCTCGGACTCGCTCTTCAAGAAGGCCTTGGAAAGCGGCGGGCGGTGGTAGGGCAGCAGGGGCTCGGCGCAGACCAGATGCACCTCGGGCCCGAGGCCGGCCTCGACCAGTGCGCCGCAGAGCTGGGCGCCGGCGTGGCCGCCGCCAATGATGACGATGGGGTTCATGGGGTGGGATTGTCGGGGTGGGTGTCAGGGAGGCACTGCGCATCCGCAGGGGATCAGTGCCGCGTTGCCCTCTAATACTGCCGCTCGGGCAGGCGCAGCAGCAGGCCCTGCAGTGCGGGCGTGAGCTGGATCTGGCAGCTCAAGCGGCTGCCGGGCGTGCGGGGCACGGCGGTGCATTCCAGCATGGCCTGCTCACGGGGCAGCGCTGCGGGCAGCCGGTCTGTCCAGGCCGGGTCCACCATCACATGGCAGGTGGCGCACATCGCCGACCCGCCACATTCGGCGATGATGCCAGGCACGCCAAAGCCGGTGGCGGCCTGCATCACCGACACGCCGTCCGGGGCCTCGAAACTGTGCACGGTGCCGTCGGCTTCGATCAGGGTGATGTCGGGCATGGGATGGGCTCGGGGCTGGCAATGGGTTGTGCGGCGCGCATCATGCCGCAGTCAGGCGCGGTGGCAGCGCGTCTGCCGTGCCGGTCGCCGTGCGCATCGCCAGCCCTGTCGCCTGCGGGAACCCCCGGCCCGCCCGCGCTGGCTATCATCGAAACGCACCCGGGCCATTCCCGGTTGCGTGTTCTCAGGGCGGGGTGCAAGTCCCCACCGGCGGTGATGGCGTCGATCGACTGGCGCACCAGCCCGCGAGCCCCTGGGGCCTGCCCAGCAGGCCTCAAGGGCAGACCCGGTGTGAATCCGGGGCCGACGGTCACAGTCCGGACGAGAGAGAGCGCGAACCGCCAGTGGGCTGCCTGCTGCGCTGCTGCAGGCCACACAGGCTGCGGCCGCCCGGTGTGCGGGCCGGCTGACGTTCGCATGCCCTGGGTTTGGATGTCTCAATGCCTAGGACCGTGCATGAACCCGCTCGATACCCCCACCACTGCCCGCGCTGGCGCGCCGCTGCGCCTGGCATTCATCCATGCCCAGTGGCATGCCGATATCGTCCAGCGCGGCCGCGACGGCTTTGTGGCCGAACTGGCGCGCCACGGCGTGGCCGGCGGGCAGGTGGATGTGATCGGCGTGCCAGGCGCGTTCGAGATCCCCTTGCATGCGCAGAAACTGGCGCGCGCCGGTCGGCACGCTGCCATCGTGGCCTGCGCGCTGGTGGTCGATGGCGGCATCTACCGGCATGAGTTTGTGGCCACAGCCGTGATCGACGGGCTGATGCGGGTGCAGCTCGACACCGGCGTGCCGGTGCTGTCGGTGGTGCTGACACCCAAGGACTTTCATGGCCATGCCGAGCACCAGCGCTTCTTTCTGGACCACTTCCTTGTCAAGGGCGCGGAAGCCGCACGGGCCTGCCTGGGCACCGTGGCCAGCCTGCAGGCGCTGGCCGGATGACCGGGGCGCAGCGCGGCCGCCACGCCCGCCGCCGCGTTTGACAAACGTCCTTGTCCAGCTGACAATTGGCCGCATGACGATCCCTGTCGCCGCCACCTTGCCCCCGGCCGTCCGTGAGCCGCAGCCCCGCTGGCCGGCTGGCGGTCCGGGCGCGGCGGCGGTCAGCGTCGGTGCGATCGAGTACATGGGCGGGCGACGGCTGTTCAAGCAGTGGCCGCAAAGCCGGGCCGAGATCCACGGCGCGCTGGTCAAGGGCCTGCCCTATGCCGTGCTGGTGCATATCGTCGATCACCTGTCGGCGCTCAGCATCGACGAGATCGCCAGTGCGGTGGGCATCAGCAGCCGCACGTTGCGCCGCCAGAAAGAGCAGCCCGGCCGACCCATGCCACCCGACCTGGCCAGCAAGACCTGGTTCCTGGCCGAGACCCTGGCCCAGGCCAGCGCGGTGTTCGGCGGCCGCGAGGCCGCCGAGCGCTGGATGGCCGGCCCGGCCATGGGCCTGGACGCTGCCCGACCGATCGACCTGCTGCGCACGCTGCAGGGCGCCGAGTTGGTGACCGAGTTCCTGGGCCGGCTCGAGCATGGGGTCTACAACTGAGCCCGGCAGCCCTGCCCATGACGCCCTTGCCCGCCGCCTTGGCCGGCGCGGCCGCCGCCCACCCGCTGCTGGCCTGGCGCATCGATGCCGAGGACTACGCCGCCACCTGGCACAGCGGCATCGGCGCCGAGCGCTTTGGCGGGCGCTGGAACCCCAAGGGCCAGCGCGCCGTCTACTGCAGCCTTGATCCGGCCACCTGCCTGGTCGAGGCGGCGGTGCACCGGGGCTTTGGGGTGCTGGACACCCGCCCGCATGTGCTGAGCTGCCTGCAGATCGACCCGCTGCCCGACGGCCAGCCCGGCGTGCAGGTGGTGCCGCCTGAGGCCCTGCCCAACCCGGCCTGGCTGCATGGCGGCACGCCCAGCGCGGGCCAGCAGCGCTTTGGGGGCGCCTGGCTCGGCATGCCCGGTGTGCTGGTGATCGCCAGTGCGGTGTCGCGCCACAGTTGGAACCTGGTGTTCTCGCCCGAAGTGGCCGGTGTCCGGGTGCGGCGGCTGCACCAGCAGCGCCTGGTTGTCGACACGCGGCTGAACCCGTCTGGCCGGTGAGGCGCGCCCACGGCGCGCCCGCCTAGCCCCGAGATACGCAGGAGCAAGCGATGGAATTTGATGCCGTGGTCCAGGGCCGCCGGAGTATCCGGGGCTTTCTCAAGCAGCCCGTTCCCCAGGCGCTGATCCGGGAAGTGATCGGGCTGGCGCTGCGCGCGCCGACCTCGCTCAACACCCAGCCCTGGAACTTTTATGTGGTCACCGGCGCGGTGCTCGACCGCATCCGCTGCGGCAATGTAGAGCGCAATCTCGCCGGTGTGCCGGATTCGCGCGAGTTCCGCATGGGCCCGGGCTATGACGGGGTGCACCGCGAGCGCCAGATCGGCATCGCCAAGCAGTTGTTCACGGCCATGGGCATCGCCCGTGACGACAAGGCCGCACGCCAGGACTGGGTGCTGCGCGGCTTCCGCCAGTTCGACGCGCCGGTTTCCATCGTCGTCACCTACGACCGCGCGATCCAGGGCAGCGACATTGCCCCTTTCGACTGCGGCGGCGTGGTGAACTGCCTGGTCAATGCGGCCTGGTCGCGCGGGCTCGGCTGCGTGATCAACAGCCAGGGCATCATGCAGTCGCCGGTGGTGCGTGCCGAGGCCTGCATTCCGGACGATCAGGTGATCCAGACCTGTGTGGCGATGGGCTGGCCGGACGACAGTTTCCCAGCCAATGCAGTGGTTTCGCAGCGCAAGTCCGTGGACGATGCGGCGGTGTTCCGCGGCTTCGACGGTTGATCCGGCCTAACCTGGCGGCTTGTCGGGATAACTGACACTGGCGGCGGCGCGGCCCGGCGCCGCAGCCGTTGCCGCGCTGGGCCCGGCTGTGCTGCGCCATTGAGCTTGTCTGCTGGACGCTCAGGTTCCGGGCCGCGCAGCGCCAGGCCGGGCCCTGGCCGCCTTGAGCAGGCGCTGACATTGGCGCACGCTCAGACTCACACCGGTATCGCGTGCAACGTGCCGGGCCACCAGCTTGCCGCTCCAGTGCAGCTGCCCATGGCCGCAGGCCTGCGGGCTGCCGGCCAGCGCCTGCGCCAGCCGTGCCGATTGCGCAGCGGTCAGCCGCGCCGGCCGGCCCGCTGCGGGGTGGTTGTGCAGGGCCTCGACGCCCGCCCCGGCGCAGGCCCGCACCCAGCGTGCGACCGTGCGGGGCGTGTCCTGGAACCAGAGCGCTACATCCTGGCTGCTGTGCCCCAGGCTGACCAGCAGCACCGCATGCAGGCGGTGCAGGAAACGCTTTTCGCACGAGCCGTGCAGGGCTGCCGCCAGGGCCTGTTGCAGGCACTGGGGGTCTGGATGGGCTGACCTGTGCATGGCGCTGATCCTGCGCTCTCGGCGCAAGGGCGGCAAATGCTTTTGTCGCAGCCACCCGCACCCTGGCTGGGGGGTATGGTTCTTGCATGGCTCGACGGCAGGCCGCAGCCACTTGGCATAGCCGGCCTGCCACCGGGCCAACCTGGAGACCATGATGACTACCCTGCGTGCAAGCCCTTCGTTGGCATGCGCCCTGACGCTGGCGGGCTTGCTGTCGGCCCCGCCGGCGCTGGCCGACCTGGTGTTGCGCGGCTCCGACTACTACCAGACGGTGCAACCCACGGCATTTGCCAGCACGGGCCTGCTGACCCCCTTGACCGGCCTGGCCGTCGGACCCGGCACCACCGATACCATCGTGCGGCGCCTGGGCGACTGCAGCCTGTCGCTGAGCAGCGCCGGGTCGAGTTGCACCGTAGCCACCGAGATGGTGGCCATGTCGCTGGTGAGCATTGCCAACCCGCTGATGCGGCTGCGCGAGTCGCCCACCCTGACCAGCACCGGCACGATGACCCTGGTCAGTGACGGCAGCGGCAACGGCGGCACCCTCAATTCTTTCTTCGACATCTTCACCGAACTGAGCATGGACGAGGGCCAGACCTGGGTGCCTGCCTTGCTGCCGGTGCAGATGCTGGCGGTCAACAAGGATTGGTCGACCCAGCCGCCGGTGGTGATGTTTGTGGACGGCGGCGTCAACGACCCCAACGCCAACCGCCATACCGACAAGAACACCGCGGCTTGCCCGGTGTTCGGGCTGGGCCAATGCGTGGACTTCTACCGGGTCGCCACCGGTGGCATCAGCGGCACGGGCGGCACGCTCGAGGACTCGGCCCTGGATGGCAGCGTGCACAGCTTTCAGGGCGCACAGCTGCCCGAGCCGGGCAGCATGGCCTTGGTGCTTGGGATGCTGGGGGCCTGGGGGGCCTGGGGAGCGTTCACCGGCGCATCGGGCCGGCGTGGCCCGCGCGCTGGCCGCACCGATGCCTTGCCTGCCTGAGCTGGACTGACCGCCGTCCCGTCTCAACCCGCTTCCCCCTCGGCCGCCAGCAGGCTGCGCAGCTGCGCCTTGGCCACTTTCTCCAGCGTCGAGCGCGGCAGCGCCGACACCAGGCGCACCTCGTGCGGCCGTTTGAAATCGGCCAGTTGCGCGGCGCAAGCCACCGCGATGCGCTCGGCCAGGCCGGGCGTCGCGCCCTCGGCTGCCAGCACGAAGACCACCGGCACCTCGTCCAGCATGCGGTGCCGGCGCGCTACCACTGCACATTCGTGCACCCCGGGCACCGCCGCGATCACCCGCTCGATCTCGCTGGCGGCCACGTTCTCGCCGCCCACCTTGAGCATGTCCTTGCTGCGGTCGCCAAAGCGGATCGAGCCATCTTCCAGCAGGTCGACCCGGTCGCCGGTGCGGAACCAGCCATCCTCGGTGTAGCTGCCGGTGGTGGCCTCGGCATTGCCCAGGTATTCCTGGAACAGGCTCAAGCCCCGGATGCCTCGCACCATCAGCTGGCCCGACCCGCCGGGCTCGACGGCCCGGGCCTGCGCCACCGGCAGCGCGTCGTCATCGACGATGGCGATGCCGTACTCGGGCGCCGGCCGGCCTATGCTCAAGGCCGGGCTGGGCCAGTGCCGGCAGCTGACGATGCCGTGGCTGATGGTCTCGGTCATGCCCCACCAGCCGAGGGTCTGCACCCGAAAGTGGGGGTCGGTAGGCAGGTCGCAGGCGGCCGCGCCCCACAGGCGGTAGGCATGCCGGGCCGGCACCTCGTGGGGCAACAGCGCCTTGATGCAGAAGGGGATCATCGAGGTCCAGGTGCAGCCGTGGCGCAGCGACACCGGCCAGAAGCGGCTGGCCGAGAAGCGCGGCAGCAGCACCGCCGTGCCGCCGGCCCACAGCGTGGCCAGCACCGAGTAGGCCAGCGCATTGGTGTGGAACAGCGGCAGGTGCACCAGGTGTACGTCGCCCGCCTGCAGGTCTTCATGCGCGGCATTGATGCGGGCGCCCCACAGGGCATTGGCGTGGGTCCACAGCACCGCCTTGGGCCGGCTGGTGGTGCCCGAGGTGTACTGCACGCTGCAGGGCGCCAGCGGGTCGGGTGCGCGGCGCGGCGCGGGCTGCTCGGCCAGCAGGGTGGCGAAGCGCTGGCCCGGCTCCACCGGCTGGGCTGGGGGCGTGCCGTTGTCGGTGTCGGTTACCAGCAGCCACTTCAAGGCCCGGCAGTGGGCGGCCACGCGTTGCGCGAACTTGGGCTGGGTGATGGCCGCCACCGCGCCGCAGTGCTCGGCGTAGTAGGCCAGCTCGTCGTCGGCCGCGCGCGCATTGGTGGTCACGGCCACCGCGCCTACCCAGGTGCAGGCATACCAGGCCAGCAGCGCTTCGGGGCAGTTGTCCAGATGGATCAGCAGCCGGTCGCCGGCCACCACCCCGCGCCGCAGCAGGCCGGCGGCGACGCGGCCGGCCTCGTCATGGAAGCGGCCGTAGGTCCAGGTCTCGGGCACGCCGTCAAAGGGCTCCCAGGCGATGAAGGGGTGTTCACGCCGGGTCGCGGCGCGGTGCGCCAGCAGCGTGGGCACGTCCAGGCGATTGAAGGGGTGCAGGGCGGTGAGGCTGAGCAAGGGGGGCATGGGGGCTGGCTGCGGCGCCGCAGGGCGGCGGGTGGCAGCGATCGTGCCTGCTGCTGCCGGCCGGCACCATGGGGGCTATCGCGCAGTGGCGGTGGGTGGGGGCCCTCGGCTGGCGCAACGTGGCGGCCTGCCTGCGCGTGCATGTCGGCAAGGTCCGACATGGCGACGGCCACTCGGCTGCTGCAGCACGAGGGCAGGCGGGATCAAGCTTCAGGTCCAGCCCGCTCACCGGAAGCCACCCATGAGCACCCCCCTCAAATCCGATGCCGTCAAAGGCGAAGGCAATGCCGAGGCCGATCGGCACTACCGCGACGCCGCCAAGGCCTTTGTCGACGCGGGCAAGGTGCAGCCTGCTGCCGATGCGGCCGCGCCCGAGTCGGCTGAAGTCGCCAAGGCCTTGCAGGATGCCGAGCAGGTCGGCTTGTCGCGCGCCAGGAAGCAGCGCTGACAGGGCGGCTGCGCTCAAAGCTAGGCGGGTGCCTGCCCGGTCGGGCCGGCCCTTCGCCACAGCTCCAGGCCGGTGATGCACAGGGCCAGCCAGGCACTGCCCGAGGCAAATCCGGCGAGCACGTCGCTGGGGAAATGCACCTGCAGCACGATCCGGCTGGCGCCGACGCTGAAGGCCAGCGCCGCCGCCAGCAGCAGCGCCGGCAGGTGCCAGCGCGGCGCCAGCAGCCGCGTGGCCAGGTAGGCCGCCATGCCGCAGGCCACCACCGCGCCCGAGCTGTGGCCGCTGGGAAAGCTCAGTCCCG